>JAQGJY010000164.1 GCA_028290325.1 Tardiphaga sp. | reverse complement strand
GGAACTTTTTTCGGGCCCCGCCGTATCCCCTCGCCCATATTTGCTGGACGACGGTGCGTCCGCGCCACCCCTTGTTTCATACCGATCCGGAGCCTTCTGATGACCATCACAATGGCCAACGTTCCCGCAATCGTGGCGCTGCTCGCCGGCATCCTGATTCTGTTGATGCCGCGCCTGCTGAATTTCGTCGTCGCGATCTATCTGATTTTTATCGGACTGGTTGGCCTTGGCGTCTTCAAGATGTTGAAATTCTGAGAGTATTTGTCCGGTTCCCATCCGCCTTGCGCCGGTTCGGTCAAAGTGGTGTAAGGCGCTGGCGCTAGCCGTTTTCCCTCACGAAAGACCGTTTGGAAGCCATGGCCAATTCTGCATCGACGTCCTCCGCCCCGACATCCGCGACCACGCCCGACGGCAAATGGGTGTATTCCTTCGGCGACGGCAAGGCCGAAGGCGACGCCACGATGCGCAATCTGCTCGGCGGCAAGGGCGCGAACCTCGCCGAGATGGCCAATCTGGGTCTGCCGGTGCCGCCCGGCTTCACGCTGCCGACGTCGGTCTGCACATATTTTTACGCGCACGATAAATCCTATCCCGCCGAGTTGAAGGCGCAGGTCGAAGCCGCGCTCGCCACTGTCGGCAAGATCGCCGGCAAGGGCTTTGGCGATCCGAGCAACCCGCTGCTGGTCTCGGTGCGCTCCGGCGGCCGCGCCTCGATGCCCGGCATGATGGATACGGTGTTGAATCTCGGCCTCAACGACCAGACCGTCGAGGCGCTGGCCAAACTTTCCGGTGACAAGCGCTTCGCCTATGACAGCTATCGCCGCTTCATCACGATGTATTCGGACGTCGTGCTCGGCTTCGAGCACCATCACTTCGAGGACATTCTCGACACGTACAAGGACTCGAAAGGCTATTCGCTCGACACCGACCTCGAGGGCGATGACTGGATCGATCTGGTCAGCCGCTACAAGGAAGCGGTGGCGCGTGAGACCGGGCACGACTTCCCGCAGGATCCGCACGCGCAATTGTGGGGCGCGATCGGCGCGGTGTTTTCGTCCTGGATGAATGCGCGCGCCGTGACGTATCGCCGGCTGCACGACATTCCGGAATCCTGGGGAACCGCCGTCAACATTCAGGCGATGGTGTTCGGCAATATGGGCGATACGTCAGCGACCGGCGTTGCCTTCACGCGCAATCCATCGACCGGCGAGAGCAAGCTGTACGGCGAATTTCTCATCAACGCGCAGGGCGAGGACGTCGTCGCCGGCATCCGCACACCCCAGGACATCACCGAGGAGGCGCGTCAGGAATCCGGCTCCGACAAGCCGTCGATGGAGGCCGCGCTTCCCGACGCCTATGCCGAGCTGACGCGCATCTACATGCTGCTCGAAAAGCATTACCGCGACATGCAGGACATGGAGTTCACGGTCGAGCAGGGCAAATTGTGGATGCTGCAAACGCGCGGCGGCAAGCGCACGGCGAAAGCTGCTTTGCGGATCGCGGTCGAGCTCGCCAATGAAGGCCTCATCAGCAGAGATGACGCGGTATCGCGTATCGATCCGGCGTCGCTTGACCAGTTGCTGCATCCGACGATTGATCCGTCGGCAAAGCGCGACGTCGTCGCCACCGGTCTTCCGGCCTCGCCGGGCGCCGCCTCCGGCGAGATCGTGTTTTCCTCGGACGAAGCGGCCAAACTACAGGCCGATGGGCGCAAGGTCATTCTCGTCCGCATCGAGACGTCGCCGGAAGACATCCACGGCATGCACGCCGCCGAAGGCATCCTGACGACGCGCGGCGGCATGACCTCGCACGCCGCCGTCGTCGCGCGCGGCATGGGCAAACCGTGCGTGTCGGGCTGTGGCACGATCCGCGTTGACTACGGACGCGGCACGATGACGATCGGCGGTCGCGCCTTCAAGACCGGCGACATCATCACCATCGACGGGTCGCTCGGACAGGTGCTGGCCGGCCGCATGCCGATGATCGAGCCGGAACTGTCCGGCGAGTTCAACACGCTGATGGGATGGGCGGACAAGGTCCGCAAGCTCGGCGTTCGTGTCAACGGCGATACGCCCGATGACGCGCGCACCGCGATCAAGTTTGGCGCCGAGGGCATCGGCCTGTGCCGCACCGAGCACATGTTCTTCGAAGAAACGCGCATCCGCACGGTTCGCGAAATGATTCTGGCGGAAGACGAGCAGGCCCGCCGCGCGGCATTGTCGAAGCTGTTGCCGATGCAACGCGCCGACTTCGTCGAGCTGTTCGAGATCATGAAGGGTTTGCCCGTCACGATCCGTTTGCTGGATCCGCCGTTGCATGAGTTCCTGCCGCATACGCAAGGCGAGATCGAGGAAGTCGCGCGCGCGATGAATACCGATCCGCGCCGTCTGGCCGATCGCGCGCGCGATCTCGCCGAATTCAATCCGATGCTCGGGTTCCGGGGCTGCCGTCTTGCGATCGCCTATCCGGAAATCGCCGAGATGCAGGCGCGCGCGATCTTCGAGGCCGCCGTCGAGGCCCAGAAGCGCACCGGCGAGGCGGTCGGCCTCGAAGTGATGGTGCCGTTGATCGCGACCAAAATGGAGTTCGACCTCATCAAGGCGCGCATTGACGCCACCGCGCAGGCGGTGACCCGCGAGACCCGGGCCAAGTTCGATTATCAGGTCGGCACGATGATCGAATTGCCGCGCGCGTGCCTGATGGCTGGTGATATCGCCGAGACGGCGGAATTCTTCTCGTTCGGCACCAACGACCTGACGCAGACCGTGTTCGGCATCAGCCGCGATGACGCCGCCAGTTTCCTCGGCACCTACGTTGCCAAGGGTATTTTCGCGGTCGATCCGTTCGTGTCGGTGGACCGGGATGGCGTCGGCGCGCTGGTCAAGATCGGCGCGGAGCGCGGGCGAAAGACGCGGCCCGGCCTGAAGCTCGGCATCTGCGGCGAACATGGCGGCGATCCGGCCTCGGTGGCGTTCTGCCACGACAT
>JAQGJY010000138.1 GCA_028290325.1 Tardiphaga sp. | reverse complement strand
TCAATTCAAAGTCCTCATCCGGCGCAATGCCGCGCCGACCGTAGACGCTTTTGCGGCGCAAGAAAATCGATCGCCCGGCGCGATCGCGAAAATCCACCCTGGCGCGGGGGTTGCGGGCAAGGCTCGCGCGGCTATGCTCCGGCCTCCTTGCCACGCGCCCGGCACGCCTGCCATGCCGGCATCAATCAGAAGGTTTAGATATGGCCAAAGTTGCTTTCATCGGTCTCGGTGTCATGGGTTTCCCGATGGCCGGCCATCTCGCCACCAAAGGCGGCCACGACGTCACGGTTTACAACCGCAACGCCGCCAAGGCCGCGAGCTGGGCCGAGAAATTCAAGGGCAGGACCGCGGCCACGCCGAAGGACGCCGCGACCGGTCAGGATTTCGTGATGGCCTGCGTCGGCAATGACGACGATCTGCGCGCGGTCACGATCGGCGCCGATGGCGCCTTCGCCGGCATGACCAAGGGCGCGATCTTCGTCGATCACACCACGGCCTCGGCCGAAGTCGCGCGCGAGCTCGACGCCGCCGCGACCAAATCCGGCTTTCATTTCATTGATGGGCCGGTCTCGGGCGGACAGGCCGGCGCGGAAAACGGCGCTTTGACGGTGATGTGCGGCGGCACCCGGGAGGCCTATGGGCGCGCCGAGCCGGTGATCGCGGCCTATGCCAAGATGTGCAAGCTGCTCGGGCCGGCGGGTTCGGGCCAGCTCACCAAGATGGTCAACCAGATCTGCATCGCCGGGCTCGTCGAAGCCCTGTCCGAGGGCATTCATTTCGCCAAGAAAGCCGGGCTTGACGTCAACGCGGTGGTCGAAACGATCTCCAAGGGCGCCGCGCAGTCCTGGCAAATGGAAAACCGCCACAAGACCATGAATGACGGCAAGTTCGATTTCGGTTTCGCGGTCGAGTGGATGCGAAAAGACCTGTCGATCTGCCTTGCCGAAGCACGGCGGAACGGCGCGAGCCTTCCGGTCACGGCGGTCGTCGATGCGTTCTATTCCGAGGTCGAGACGATGGGTGGCAAACGCTGGGACACGTCGAGCCTCCTGGCGCGTCTGGAGCGCAAATAACCCAATCGCAAATAACACAATCGGTGGACAAGTCTGGAGCGGCGGCGGCGAAAGCCGCCGCTGCTCTGCTTCGGGCAGGTATTTTCAGCTTTTGTTAACCCGGATGGTCGCGTTCTTAAGGCTGCTCTTAAGGTTTTCGCGCGAGATATAGAAGCCGCGAAGATCGTGCGTCGCGTTCGGGGTTTGTCGTCATCCATGAGTGAGTCCGTCGAAGGGCCAGAGGTCGTCCAGCTTCCGGTCGAAGCTGTCGCCACACCGGCGCGCAATCGTCGCGCGGCGGCGCAGCGCGTCCGTGAGGCTCGCGATCGCCTGACCTCGACCAGCGGCACGCGTCCCGCCTTTGACCGCGAATTGCTACGCCAATACGCGCAGACCCGTCTGTCCGCCTCGCTTGTCGTCATCCTGCTGGTGGTCTCGACCGGCCTGCTGTTCGGCCTGTGGATCAAGCCACTCGATGCGGCGGTGTGGACCTGCGGCATCCTCTGCCTGCACGCGGTCATCATTCGCAACTGCAATCGATTCCTCGCCGAGACGCCGTCCCCCGCCGGCGTCAAGAGCTGGCGGCGGCGCTTCGTCCTGCTCGATTTGCTGTACGGCCTGTGCTGGACCGCGATCCTGCTGAATCCGACCGGTCTCGACGTCGTGTCGGGCACGCTGATGATGTTTCTGATGCTGCTGGTCGTCGCGGTGTCGAGCATGCTCGCGGCCAGCCTGCCGATCGCGGCCTTCGCCGCCACCGCCCCGGTGACCCTCGCGATCGCGCTGAAGTTCGTCTCCAGCGGCACGGTCGACAATTACATTCTGGCGGTGCTCGCGGTCGCCGCCGAGGGCTACTTCGCGCTGCTCGCCCATCGGCTGCATTCGACAACGTTGGCGACGCTGGAAGCCCGCGCCGAAAAAGACGCGTTGATCGGCGAGCTCGAACAGGCCAAGGCGATCTCCGACGAGGCCCGCCACCGCGCCGAGTCCGCCAACGTCGCCAAATCGCGCTTCCTCGCGCAGATGAGCCACGAGCTGCGCACGCCGCTGAACGCGATCCTCGGCTTTTCCGAAGTGATGAAAAGCGAAATCTTCGGCGGCCACGCGGTGCCGGTCTACAAGGACTACTCCGCCGACATCCACAATTCCGGCGTTCACCTGCTCAACCTGATCAACGAGATCCTCGACCTGTCGCGGATCGAGGCCGGTCGTTACGAGCTGAACGAGGAAGCGGTGTCGCTGGTCCACGTCGTCGCCGACTGCCATCATCTATTGAAGCTGCGCGCCTCGAGCCGCGGCATCACCATCCACGAAGTGTTCGAGCAGCACATGCCGCGGATCTGGGGCGACGAGCGCGCCAGCCGCCAGATCGTGCTCAACCTGCTGTCGAACGCGATCAAGTTCACGCCGCAGGGCGGCGAGATCTGGCTCAAGGTCGGCTGGACGGCGTCGGGCGGACAATATCTCAGCGTCAAGGACAACGGCTCCGGCATCGCGGAAGACGAGATTCCGATCGTGCTGGCGTCGTTCGGTCAGGGCTCGAATTCGATCAAGTCGGCCGAACAGGGTGCCGGCCTTGGCCTGCCGATCGCGAAAAGCCTGATCGACATGCATGGCGGGACGTTCACGCTGAAATCGAAGCTGCGGATCGGCACCGAGGTGATCATCACCTTCCCGCCGGAGCGCGTGATGTCCGCGCTCGCGCCGATCGAGACGCCGCCGTTGCAGCCCGACTTCACCGTCGAGCCGCCCGCCCCGGACGACAAGCGCCGCGCCCGCAACAAGCCGATCATGAATGCGGGGACTGGCCTTTAGCCCTCAAAAAACGGGCTTGCGCCGCAAGCGCGGGCCGCCGACAACGACAACATGAGTATCGAAACGCCGTGCATCGCCGTCTGCTTCATCGATCCGACATCCAAGCTGTGCCTCGGCTGCGGACGAACGCTGCCGGAAATCGCGCGCTGGCCACGCATGACGAGCGCCGAGCGTCTGGAGACGATGGCGCAACTCGGGGATCGCATGGACGCGGCGGGGATCGAGCGAATTCCACCCAAGCTGAAAGCCCCCCCGCCAACCGTGTGAGCGCGGCATGATCCGCATCCTGCTCGTTTTCATTCTCTCCGTGATCGCAGCGGTTGTCGCTTACGGCGATCCGCAGCGCATCGCGGCCGCGACTTCGCTGGTCTCCAGCCTCATCCGCAATCCACACACCGCGGCGATCCGCGCCGTCGAAATCCCGCGCGGCAATGGCGGCGAATTCGCGTTGCGCGCGCAGATCAACGGCGTCGCCACGCCGATGGTGATCGATACCGGCGCGACCTCGGTGGTGCTGACTTACGAGACCGCGAAGGCGGCCGGATTGCCGCTGGAATTGCTGAGCTACGACGTGGATGTCGAGACCGCCGGCGGCAAGACGCGGGCGGCGCGGCTGACGCTGGATCGCCTCGCGATCGGCAAACTCGTCGAGCGTTCCGTGCCGGCGCTGATCGTGCCGCGCGGGCAGATGCGCGCCAACCTGCTCGGCATGAGTTTTCTCGACCGGCTGGAAAGCTGGGAGGTCCGGCAGGATAAACTGATGCTGCGCGGCTATCCGTAGAGCCCGGCCGAAATACTCAGCCAATCGGACAAGCCCTACAGGTCGTCATTGCGCGATCTCCTTGCGATCAAGCAATCCAGCTCTGTTTCATCAATGAGCTGGAATGCCTTGTTCAGTGTCGCGACGAGCAAACGGCCGAGGCGGCAGTAAGCACGCAATGACAGAACTCGGGCCCCCGTTCCGTTGGCCGCTTGATCGGTGCGGCTCCGAAAGCCAGACCAAACACATCTTGAGCAAGTTGGCGGTGCGCGCCGTTTCAATTCAGCGGTCCCACCGGGTTAAAAACGAGCGAGCAAGCTCCGGCGCGACATCAAGCCGCCGCCGCCAGCGCCTCGTCATCGACCTGCGCCATCGCGTCGATCAACACCTGAACGCCTGCGCCGGCTTTGACACCCTGCTCTGATAAATGCCGCCGAAACGCCCGCGCGCCTTTGACGCCGTGGAAGGCGCCGACGAGATGCCGCGTGATCGCGTGCAGCCGCGTGCCGCGCGCGATCTGGTCGGAGATGTACGGCAACATCGCGGTGAGGACGTCCTTCATCGACGAGAACAAGGCGGGCTCGCCGAACAACTCGGACTCGACCGACAGCAACCGCCACGGATCGTGATAGGCCGCGCGGCCGAGCATCACGCCATCGACGTGACGCAGATGCTGCCGCGCCTCCGCGAGCGATCCAATGCCGCCATTGATGATGATCGGCACGTTGGGCAACGCCGCCTTCAGGCGATAGACACGCTCGTAGTCGAGCGGCGGGATGTCGCGATTTTCTTTCGGCGACAGACCGTTCAGCCAGGCCTTGCGGGCGTGCACGATCAGCGCATCGGCGCCGGCCGCGACGACGGCGCGGGCGATCGTATCGAGCGCCGGTTCGGGATCCTGATCGTCGATGCCGATGCGGCATTTCACCGTCACCGGTACGCGGACCGCGCGCTTCATCGCGGCGACGCCCTCGGCGACCAAAGCCGGCTCGGCCATCAGGCAGGCGCCGAAGCGACCGTCCTTCACGCGATCGGACGGGCAACCGACGTTGAGGTTGATCTCGTCGTAGCCGAAATCCTCGCCAATCCTGGCGGCGGTCGCCAGATCGGCCGGGTCCGAGCCGCCCAACTGCAGCGCCACCGGATGCTCCACCGCGTCGAAGCCGAGCAGCCGCTCGCGGTGGCCGTGGATCACCGCGTTGGTCGTCACCATCTCGGAATAAAGCCGCGCGCGACGGCTCATGAGGCGATGGAAGACGCGGCAATGCCGATCGGTCCAATCCATCATCGGCGCCACGCAGAAGCGGTAATCCGGAATCGTCACACGCAAACCTTCGATAGACCAGCGGCCGTCCCGCGTCGCGTCTGTCTAGCGCATTCCGGCGCCGGCTGCATCCCTCCCAGCGGAAACCGAAGGCCCGGGTCGCACCGGCGATCGCGATCGCCGCCGGCGCCCTGACGCGTCACAGCGCCAGATAGGCTCGCTGAACGTCGCTGCTGGCCGCCAGTTCGGTCATCGTGCCGCTCCACTGGATCTGGCCTTTTTCCAGCACGTAAACCCGATCCGCCACCAGCCCGCAGAAATGCACGTTCTGCTCGGACAGCAAAATCGACACGCCGGCCGATTTCAATTCGAGGATCGTGCTGACCATCTGATCGACGACGACGGGCGCGACCCCCTCGGACGGCTCGTCGAGCAGCACCATCAATGGATTGCCCATCAAGGTCCGCGCCACGGTGAGCATCTGTTGTTCACCGCCGCTCATACGGCCGCCGCGCCGATCCGGCATCGCGCCGAGATTGGGAAACAGCTTGAACAGTTTCGCCTCGTCCCAGCTCGGCGCCGGCCTGCCGTCGGCAAAGGCGCGCGGCGGCTGGCGGCCGATATCGAGATTTTCCATGACCGTCAGATCGGCGAAGATGCGACGGTCCTCCGGCGTGAAACCGAGGCCCAAGCGGGCGATCACATAGGCGTCAAGACGCGACACATCGTGGCCGTTGAAATGGACGGTGCCGTGACGCTGGGCCATCAACCCCATGATGGCCTTCATGGTCGTCGTCTTGCCCGCGCCGTTGCGGCCCATCAGCGCCACGACCTCGCCGCGCTTCACATCAAGCGAGAGGCCGAACAAGATCCGCGCCGCGCCATACGACGCGCTCAGATCGCGAACGCTCAGCATCATCCCGCTCATGGGGTCGCCGCCTGACTGGCGAAGGTTTTGCCGGTGCCGAAATAGACCTCGCGCACCCGCGGGTCGTCGCGAATGGTTCGGGCGTCGCCATCCGCGATCAATTTGCCGCGCGCGAGCACGATGATGCGGTCGGCGAACGCGAACACCACATCCATCGAATGTTCGGTGAACAACACCGAGATGCCGCGCTCGATCACCAGGCGCTTCACCAGCGCGATGAGATCGTTGCGTTCGCGCGGGGCCAGTCCCGCCGTCGGCTCGTCCATCAGCAGCAGACGCGGGTCGTTGGCAAGCGCGATGGCCAGCTCGACGCGCTTGACGTCGCCGTAGCTGAGTTCGCGGCTCGGCCGATCAGCGGCGGCGATCATGCCGACCTGTTCAAGCAGCGCCAGCGCGCGTTCGCGATGCCGCGCGGCCGCCGGGCCAAACAGTTTGTAGGTTTCGCGCGCGTGCGAGATCAGCGCCATCTGCACGTTCTCAATCACGCTCATCGATCCGAAGGTCGCGGCGACCTGGAACGTGCGCCCGACACCGCGCCGCCAGATCTCGCGCGGCTTCAGCCCGACCAGCGTTGCGCCGGCGAAGCTGATGTCGCCACGATCGGGCGCGAGCTGGCCGTTGATCATGTTGAAGCAGGTCGATTTGCCGGCGCCGTTCGGGCCGATCAGCGCCAGGAATTCGCCCTGCCCGACCTTGAACGACACGTCGTCGACGGCGCGGACGCCGCCGAAGCTTTTTGACAGGTTGCGGATCGCCAGCTCGCTCATCGCGCCGCCTTTCCGCGCGGAATCAATTTCGCGACGCCGCCCGCGATGCCCGCCGGAAAGGCCAGCACCAGCAGCAGAATGACGCCGCCGAGCAGCGCCCGCCAGTAATCGGTCTGCCGCATGATCGTGTCCTGCAGGACCGCGAACACGGATGCGCCGACGATCGGACCGACGAGTGTCTGGATGCCGCCGAGCAGCACCATCACCAGCCCGTCGATCGAACGGCCGATCCCGATCGTTTCCGGCGAGATCGATCCTTTAGCGAACGCGAACAGACCGCCGGCGACGCCGCAGACGCCGCCCGCGATCGCGAACGCCAGCCAGTGCACGCGCTTGACGTCGATGCCGATCGCCTCGGCGCGCAACGGCGAGTCGCGCCCGGCGCGCATCGCATATCCGAGCGGGGCGAACACAATCCGCCGCAGCAACAACACCCCGATGACGACAAGCGTCAGCGTCAGCAGATAGAACGGCACGCGGCCCTCGAACGGCGCGGCGGGCCAGACGCCGACGATGCCGTTCGAGCCGCCGGTCAGCGTCTCCCATTGATACACGCCGGCCCAGACGATCTGCGCGAAGGCCAGCGTCAGCATCGCCAGATAGACGCCCGACAGCCGCACGGCGAACCAACCGAACACCAGCGCGCCCGCGAATGCCAGCACGGGCGCCGCCAGCAGCGCGACGCCCATCGGCGCCGCGACCCATTTCACCAGCAATGCCGCGCCATAGGCGCCGAGGCCGAAATAGGCGGCGTGGCCGAACGAGTGCATGCCGCCCGGCCCCATGATGAAATGCAGGCTGGCGGCAAACAGAACGGCGATCAGCACATCGATGCCGAGCACCATCGTATAGGGCGACGCTGTCGCGATCAGCGGCAGGCACACCAGAACGACGAGCAGCACCAGAGCCGCGACCTTCAGCGCCGGTGTCGCCGGACGGATCGGCTCGTCGGGCTCGGAGACGCTGCGGACAACCGCCTGTTCGCGCCCGAGCAATCCGTAGGGCCGCACGATCAGCACCACGGCCATGACCAGGAATTCGGCGACCAGGGTCATTTTAGAAAAGTTGAAAGTGATGCCGAACAGATCGACGACGCCGATGGCGATGCACAGCGCCTTGACCTCGGCGATGAGGACGGCGGCGAGGTAAGCGCCCGAGATCGAGCCCATGCCGCCGACCACGACGACGACGAAGGCATCGCCGATCACGCTGAGGTCGGTCGCCAGATTGGCCGGCTCGCGCGCGATCTGCAAGGCGCCGCCCAAACCCGCCAGCATCGCGCCGAGCGCGAACACGGCGGTGAACAACAGCGCCTGATTGACGCCGAGCGCGCCGACCATTTCGCGGTCCTGCGTCGCCGCGCGGATCAGGCGGCCGAAGCGGGTGCGGGCGAGCGCCAGATGCAGCAGCAACAGCACGACCGGGCCGACGATGATGAGGAAGATGTCATAGCTCGGAAGCCGGCGCCCGAGAATCTCGAC
>JAQGJY010000133.1 GCA_028290325.1 Tardiphaga sp. | reverse complement strand
CGGCGAGAAGCGCGAGATGCCCGTGGTGTTCTACGTCGATCCGGCGCTCGTCACCGACGCCGAAAACGATGGGCTGAACTCGATTACGCTGTCCTACACCTTCTATCCCGTACGCGATCCGGCGCCGAAGCCTGTAGCTTCCGGCGAGGCCGACAAGCGTAAGGGTAATCTATAAGCGCAACCTTTTGGCGTTTTGAGTTTTTGAGCTAAGAAGTACACGTGCCGGCGCAACCCGGCGCAGCTGACGGAGAGACCGCAATGGATACGGCGCAAGCAAAGCACCACGACTATCACCTCGTCGATCCCTCGCCCTGGCCGGCGGTCGGCTCGCTGTTCGCCTTCGTGATGGCATTCGGCGCGGTGAGCTGGATGCACCACATGTATGCCGGCGCCCCGATCGTGTTCGGCATCGGCACCATCGGCGTGCTCTACACCTTCGCCAGCTGGTGGACCGATGTGGTCCGCGAAGCGCAGTACAAGGGCGACCACACCCGCGTCGTGCAGATCAGCCACCGCTACGGCATGATCCTGTTCATCGCGTCCGAAGTGATGTTCTTCGTCGCGTGGTTCTGGGCTTACTTCAACGCGGCTCTGTTTCCGGCCGACGCCGTGCATGCGACGCGCGAGGCGCTGTTCGGTGGCGTCTGGCCGCCGAAGGGCATCGAGACCTTCGATCCGTGGCACCTGCCGCTGCTCAACACGCTGATCCTGCTGACCTCGGGCACGACCGTCACCTGGGCCCATCACGCTTTGCTCGAAGGCGACCGCAAGGGCCTCAAATACGGCCTGATCCTGACGATCATTCTCGGCGCCGTGTTCTCATGCGTGCAGGCCTACGAATACAGCCACGCCGCCTTCGCCTTCTCGGGCAACGTCTACGGCGCGACCTTCTTCATGGCGACCGGCTTCCATGGTTTCCACGTTCTGGTCGGCACCATCTTCCTGATCGTCTGCCTGTTCCGCGCCTACGCCGGCCACTTCACGCCGCAGCAGCATCTCGGCTTCGAATTCGCCGCTTGGTACTGGCATTTCGTCGACGTGGTCTGGCTGTTCCTGTTCATCTCGATCTACGTCTGGGGCCACGGCGCCGGCGTCCCCGGCGCCTCGCATTGATCGCGATCTGACCTGACGAAAAGGGCGGCCCCACGGCCGCCCTTTTTCTTTCTTTTGCCTTCTCCCGCAGGGGAGGCGGAACGGATGCAGCTTATGACCCGACCCGTTCAGGCAACCCTCGCTCAATCCGCCCTGCGCGGACTGGCCTGCAAATGCCCGCGATGCGGCGAGGGAAAGCTTTATGACGGCTTCATCACGCTGCGTCCGACCTGCGCGCATTGCGGACTGGACTACGCCTTCATCGACGCCGGCGATGGACCTGCGATCTTCATCATCATGATCTCCGGCGCGATCGTTGTCGCGGCCGCCTTGATCGTCGAGGTGAAATACCAGCCGCCGTTTTGGCTGCACGCGGCCTTGTGGGGACCGTTGATCCTGGCGACCACATTGCTTCCGCTGCGCGCCATGAAATCGCTGCTGATCGCGCTGCAATTCCATCACAAGGCGGCCGAGGGTCAATTGACGTTCGAGGATAAACCAAAGGACTTGTCATGAGCGCGGTTCGCCCTCGCAAGCGCGGCGTCTTCGGCCTCGCGATCATCGCGGCCGTCATGGTCGGCGTGCTGGCGTCGCTCGGTGCCTGGCAGTTGCAGCGCCGCAGCGAAAAGCACGATCTGATCACCGCCTTGACCGAGCGCCTCGCAACCGCGCCGGTCGCCTTGCCGCCGGCCTCGCAATGGCCGGCGCTGACGCCCGCGCGCGACGAATTCAAGCGCGTCACGTTGACCGCGACCTATGAGCATAAGCCCGACGCGATGGTCTACAGCTCGGGGTCGGCGGTCCGCACCGATGTTTCGGGCCCCGGCACCTGGGCGTTTCTCCCGGCAAGGCTGGCGAGCGGCGAGAGCGTCGTGGTCAACGCGGGTTTCGTGCAGAACACGATGCAGGACCGCGCGCAGCAGGATCGGGCGGTCGCGCCGCTGGTGACGGGGCAGCCGGTGACGCTGTCAGGTTATCTGCGATTTCCCGAAGCCGCCGGCCCGCTGACGCCGGCCGAGAATGCCGACAAGCGGCTGTGGTTCACGCGCGATCACATCGCGATGGCCAGGGTTTTGAACTGGGGCGCCATCGCGCCCTTTTATATCGACCTGGAATCGCCGGTGCCGGCAAGCGGCACGCCCAAACCTGGCCCGCTCGACGTGCATCTGAAGGACAATCACCTGCAGTATGCGATCACCTGGTTCGGCCTCGCGGCGGTGGTGCTGGCGGCGTTCGCGGTCTGGGTCGTTCAGGATCGACGGCGGGTTTAGCCACCCTCGTCATTCCGGGCCGCTGGCGCATGTTGCGACAGCGAACCCGGATCTCATCGTCCGGCAGCAGCCATCCACCCGCCACGACAGCGCGAGTCAGACCCGCTCCAAGTCAGACCCGCTCGATGATCGTCGCGGTGCCCATGCCGCCGCCGATGCACAATGTGATGAGCGCCGTCGATTTGCCGGTGCGCTCGAGTTCGTCGAGCACGGTGCCGAGGATCATCGCGCCCGTCGCGCCCAGAGGATGGCCGAGCGCGATGGCGCCGCCATTGACGTTGATCTTGTCGGCATCGATGTCGAATGCCTGGATGTAACGCAGCACGACGGACGCGAAGGCTTCGTTCAGTTCGAACAGATCGATGTCGGCCTTTGTCATGCCTGACCGCGCGAACAGCTTCTCGGTGACATCGACCGGACCGGTCAGCATCATCGCCGGCTCGGAGCCGATATTGGCGAAAGCGCGAATTTTCGCGCGCGGCTTTTTGCCGAGTTTCTCGCCGGCTTCCTTGCTGCCGAGCAGAACGGCGGCTGCGCCATCGACGATGCCCGACGAATTGCCGGCATGATGCACGTAATTCATCTTCTCGATTTCGGGATGCGATTGGATCGCGACGCCGTCAAAACCGCCCATCTGCGCCATGCCGGCGAAGGAGGGTTGCAACTGTCCCAGCGACTGCATCGTGGTCGAGGGACGCATGTGCTCGTCCTTGGCCAGAATGGTGAGGCCGTTGATATCCTTGACGGGGATGACCGAGTTCTTGAATCGGCCTTCGTCCCACGCTTTCGCCGCGCGCTGCTGGCTCTGCACCGCATAGGCGTCGACGTCGTCGCGCGAGAAACCATATTTCGTCGCGATCAGATCGGCGGCGACGCCCTGCGGCATGAAATAGGTCGGCACCGCCATCGACGGGTCCATCGGCCATGCCGTGCCCGACGACAGAATGCCGACGCGACTCATCGATTCCGCGCCGCCACCGATCGTCAGTTCGTGCTGGCCGGACATGATCTGCGCGGCGGCGAAATTCACGGCGTCGAGGCCGGAGGCGCAGAAGCGGCTGATCTGAATGCCCGGGACGGCGGTGCCGAGCCCGGCCTTCACCGCCGCGAAACGCGCGATGTCGCCGCCGGCTTCGCCGACCGGATCGACCACGCCGAGGATGACGTCATCGACCACATCCGGCGCGATGTTGTTGCGCGCCTTGAGGGCGGCGAGCGGCGCGGCCGCGAGCGCCAGCGCGGTCACTTCATGCAGCGCGCCATCGGCCTTGCCGCGGCCGCGCGGGGTGCGAACGTGATCGTAGATATAGGCCTCGGGCATAAGGGCTCCTCAGATTGAAAGGCGTCGTCCGCCGTCATCACTTGCGAATGCAGGTGAGCCAGTATTCCCGAGCGTCGGAGGTCAAGCCCGGACGTCAGGATTACCGGATCCCCGCTTGCGCGGGGATGACGGCTGTGAATTGGGTAGAGACTATCAGATCAAAACGCTTCCGCCGGCAATTCCATCATGGTCGCGGCACCGGACTGAATGCGCGCGAGATGCACGGAAGTTTCCGGCAGCATCCGCTCCATGAAGAACCGCCCGGTGACAAGCTTGGTGGTGAGATAGGACGTCGCGCCCGACGACGCGATCTTGTCCTGCGCGACCTTCGCCATGCGCGCCCACATATAGCCGAACGCCGTGAGCCCGAACAGTTGCATGTAATCGGTCGCGCCCGCGCCGGCATTGTCAGGCTTGGCCATCGCATTCTGCATCAGCCACATCGTCGCCTGCTGCAAATGGCCGAGCGCGACACTGAGCGGCGCAAGATAGGGTTTCATGGCCTCGTCGGCGGCGTGTTGTTTCGCGAACGCGCCGACCTCACCGAAGAATGCCATCGCGGCGCGGCCGCCATCGCGCGGCAGCTTGCGGCCGACCAGATCGAGCGCCTGAATGCCGTTCGCGCCCTCATAGATCATCGCGATGCGGGCATCGCGCACGAACTGCTCCATGCCCCATTCGGCGATGTAGCCGTGGCCGCCGAACATCTGCTGCGCCAACACAGTGTTGGCGAAGCCGACATCGGTAAGAACGCCTTTCAGCACCGGCGTCATCAGGCCCATGTGGTCATCGGCGGCCTGACGTTCTTTCGCGTCTTCCGAACGATGCGCGACGTCGCTCTTCAAGGCGGTCCACACCACCATCGCGCGGGCGGCCTCGTTGAAGGCGCGGATCGTGAGCAAGGTTCGACGCACGTCGGGATGGACGATGATCGGATCGGCCGGCTTGTCGGTCGCCTTCGCGCCGGTCAGCGCGCGGCCTTGCAGGCGTTCGCGCGCATAGGCCACCGCGTTCTGATACGCGACTTCGGATTGCGCGAGGCCCTGCACGGCGACGCCGAGCCGCGCTTCGTTCATCATCACGAACATGCCCTGCATGCCCTTGTTTTCTTCGCCGATCAGCCAGCCGGTCGCGTCGTCGTAATTCATCACGCAGGTGGCGTTACCGTGGATGCCCATCTTGTGTTCGAGCGATCCGCAGGTGACGCCGTTGCGCTCACCCAGCGAGCCGTCGGCGTTGACGAGAATCTTCGGCACGACAAACAGCGAGACGCCCTTGATGCCGGCCGGCGCGCCTTCGATGCGGGCCAGCACCAGATGGATGATGTTGTCGGCCAGATCGTGGTCGCCGGCCGAGATGAAGATCTTGGTGCCGGACAACTTGTAGCTGCCGTCGCCCTGCTTCACCGCCTTGGTGCGGAGCAGGCCGAGATCGGTGCCGCATTGCGGCTCGGTCAGGTTCATGGTGCCGGTCCATTCCCCGGCCACCATCTTCGGTAGGAAGATCGCTTTCTGCTCGGGACGGCCATGGACCATCAAAGCGGCGGTCGCGCCCATCGTCAGGCCGCTATACATCGAGAACGCCATGTTTGCCGAGCATTGAAACTCGGCGACCATTTGCGACAGCGTGACCGGCAGGCCTTGTCCGCCGAACTCCGCCGGGGCGGAGAGGCCGAGCCAGCCGCCTTCCGCGACCTGCTTATAGGCTTCCTTGAAACCCTTCGGGGTGGTCACGGTGCCGTCGGCGTTGCGCTTGCAGCCTTCTAGATCGCCAATGCGATTGAGTGGCTGCAACACGTTTTCCGACAGCTTGGCAGCTTCGCCCAGAACCGCCTCGCGCACGTCGGCCGAGGCATCGGCGAAGCCGGGCAGGTTGTTGTAGCGATCGAACTGGAACACGTCGTCGAGCAGGAAGCCGACATCTTCAAGCGGGGCTTTATAGCTGGGCATAGGAGCGTCCTTATAGGCAGGCGGATGAGTTCGTCATTGCGAGGAGCGATTTGGTCCTGGTTCGCGCGGGCGCAATCGCGACGAAGTAATCCAGTCTTTCTTCGAGCGAGACTGGATTGCCCCGCTCAGGAGACGACCGGCAAGAGCGGATCACTATCGGCACGCACTGGCGGACAGCAAAACATTCCGTGGCGTCAATCATCATGTCGAGCCAGCCTCTTGAGTAGATGCCGCTTGCTGCCGGACCAGTTCCTCGCCCATCAGGCGATGCAGCAGATTGATGGCCTTGAGCGGTCGCACCATCACCTTGAAATGCGTGATGCGGCCGTCGTCGGCAAACCTGATGATATCGACGCCGTTGATCTTCACGCCGTCGATCTCTTTTTCGAATTCCAGCACCGCGCCATTCTCGCCGCGCCATTCGCCGACATAGCTGAAGCCTTCGCCGCCCAGCACCTTTTCAGCCCCGGTCAGATATTTGAACGTCCGCTCGCGTCCCTGTTGCGGGGTATGCACGACAGGACTTTCGAACACGGCGTCGGGATGCAGCAAATCCCACAACAGCGCGCGATCATGGGACTTCATGAAGCCGTACCAGTTGTCGAGGCCGGTCGTGGACATCCGCTGTCTCCCCAGGAAGCTCTTCAATCTGCACGATGCTTAAGCTCGTCGTCGCGCTTCGTCGCGGGATGGTCGGCAGGTGTCTCGCCTTCCATACAGATCTGCATGGAAATGTGCCTCACGCCTTGGCATTCGTCAATACACACGTGTATGGTTGGTCCATGAACGAGCCATTGACCGGGGATCAGACCAAGGACGCGACGAAAGATCGCCTGACCCGCGCGGCCTGGCTCGATCACGGGCTGCGGACATTGTCGCGGCATGGCGCGAATGCTTTGAAGGTCGGCTCTCTGGCCTCGGGCCTGAACGTCTCGCGCGGGAGTTTTTACTGGCATTTCAACGACATCGACGATTTTCGCGTGCAGCTTCTGCAAGTCTGGCAGGAGCGCGCGACAGATCAGGTCATTCGCGACATCGATTCCGCGCTTGTCGGCCCGGCGCGTCTGACCCGGCTGATGACGCTCGCTTTTCATGAAGACCGCAGTCTCGACCGTGCGATCCGGTCCTGGGCCTCGGCCGCCGCCGACGTCGCCCAGATTGTCGCGTCTGTCGATGCCAAGCGGATCGCCTATCTGGCCAAGCTGCTGGTGGAATCCGGCGTCGAGGCCAAGCGGACGCTGCCGCGCGCCGAGTTTCTCTATTGGGCCTATATCGGCCAGTCGGCTGTGATGGACCCGCGCCATTGCGCGATCACCGAACGGGATATCGACGATCTCAGCGGCTTGTTCACGCGATAACCGGGGATGGTCCCGAGGACCGGGTCCAGGAGCGCTGACGCCACCAGGCGTCAGATCGGTAGAAAAGCACCTTTGGTTAACGAATTCATCACCTAAACCAGCTTCTTAACCCGATGTTTACCCTAACGCTGAAAAGTCCGGGTCAGTACCAGACAGCGCCTGCCCGTCCCGCTTTGATGCTGGCGGCGGACATGCGGAAGAGCTGGTGGCGTAATTCAACGCCAAGGTCGGAACCGGACATCATGAATTCGCGAGTCTCATGGAGCGTCGAAGGCATCGATCCCCAGGTGCGGGAGCGGGCGGAGGCCGCCGCGCGTCGCGCCGGGGTGTCGCTCGCCGACTGGCTGAATTCAGCGATCCCGGCCAGCGCGCCGCCGCCGCGCGCGAACCAGCCTTTGCCGGCCCAAGATGCCAAGGATGTCGCCGAGATTCATCACCGTCTCGATGCGATCACCCGCCAGATCGAACAGATTTCGAAGCCGGCCGCGCGCAGCGAGACCGGCGTCGCGAGCCAGCTCAACGACGCGATTTCCCGGCTCGATGCCCGACTGTCGCAGATCAGCGAACCGGCCTCGAACGCCGGCGCCGCCGGCCGTCCGATGATGGCTTCGCCGTCGATCAGCCCCGGCTCGCTTGAAGACGCCATCGCCGAACTGTCGGCGCGGCAGAATGAATTGAGCGCCGGCGGGCGAGCCACGCCAGGCGTGCCGTTTCTTACGGCGCCGAAGCAGCCCGCAGGGCCGGATTTTTCCGGCCTGGAGCGGCAACTTTACAAGATCACCGGCCAGATCGAGGCCTTGCAGCGTCCCGACGCGGCGGTCGAACAGTCGATCGCGTCGTTCCGCAGCGAACTGGCCGACATCCGCCACACCATCACCGAGGCGATGCCGCGCCGCGCCATCGAATCGATCGAGAACGAGATTCGATCGCTGTCGCACAAGATCGACGAGCAGCGCCAGACCGGCACCGATGGCCAGGCGCTGGCCGGCGTCGAACGCGCGCTCGCCGAGATCAAGGACGTGCTGCATTCGCTGACGCCCGCCGAACAGCTGGCGGGCTTCGACGACGCGATCCGCAATCTCGGCGGCAAGATCGATTTGATCGTGCGCGCCAACGGCGATGCCGGCACCATCCAGCAACTCGAAGGCGCCATCTCGGCATTGCGCGCGATCGTCTCCAACGTCGCTTCGAACGAGGCGCTCGGCCGGCTCAGCGACGACGTCCGCCTGCTCGCCTCCAAGGTCGATCAATTCAGCCGCCCGGAGTCGTTCAACGAAGGCTTCGCCGCGCTCGAACAGCGCATCGCGCAACTGACGGCGACGCTGGAGAAGCGCCCGACCGGCGTCATTCCCGGCCACTCGCAGCATCTCGAAGGCGCGTTGCAGGCGTTGTCCGATCGGCTCGATCATCTGCCGGTGGGCAACGACAGCACTTCGGCCTTCGCGCATCTCGAACAGCGCGTGTCCTATCTGCTTGAACGCCTGGAAATGAGCACCGATCACCGCGCCAGCAATCTCGGCAATGTCGAGGCCGGTTTGCAGGACATCCTTAGGCATTTGGAAAAGCAGAGCGTTTCCTTCACCAGCATGCCAAGCCCCGGCATCGCGCCGGCGATGGACCCCGCTCTGGTCGATACGATCAAGCGCGAACTGTCGGAAATGCGCTTCAGTCAGACCACGACCGATCGCCACACGCAGGACTCGCTCGAAGTCGTTCACAACACGCTCGGCCATGTCGTCGATCGTCTGGCGATGATCGAGGGCGACCTGCGCGCGGCTCGCGCTGCGCCTGTCGCGCCCGCCACGCCAGCGCCGGTGATGGCGCCAACGCCGCGTCCCGAATTGCCAAATCCCGTCGCCGCCAAGCCGGCTGCCGCGCAGCGCCCCGCCGTGTCGGCCTATACCGAGGCCGCAAATGCGGCGGCCGTGGCCGCCCCGCGCGCGATCAGCGACATCCTCGACCAGCAGCCGATGCCTGTCGGCCGCGCGGTGCCGAGCGCCGACATGCCGCCGTCGTTTCAGCGCACGGCGTTTCATCCCGATCTGCCACCGGATCATCCGCTCGAACCCGGCACGCTACCGCTCAATCGCGGCGCGCTACCGACCGAACGGCTTGGCGATCTCGGTGCCGCGACCAACGAACCCGTGTCGACGTCGAGCTTCATCGCCGCCGCGCGCCGCGCCGCGCAGGCGGCCGCTGCGGCTGCGCCCAACGACAAAAGCAAACGCAATACTGGGTCGGCCGCGAAAGACAAGACCGCCGAGCCCTCGACGATCACCACCAAGATCCGCTCGCTGCTCGTCGGCGCCAGCGTCGTCGTGATTGTGCTCGGCTCGTTCAAGATGGCGATGAACCTGCTCGAAGGCTCCGGGCCGACACCGACCGAGACCACCAGCGAAGCGCCGCCGATGACTCTCGCGCCGCCGGAAAGCTCGTCACGACCGAACCTGCCGGCACCGGCCGCGCCGTCGATGACCTCGCCGATGCCGATCGGCCGGCAGTCCCTGATCGCGCCGTCGCCGGCGGACATGCCGTTCGGCGGCATTCCGGCTGCATCGCCGCCAATTGCTCCGCAAACCCAGGTCGCCAGTGCCGATGTGACCGGCTCGATTCCGCTGCCAAACAGCAAAGCCGCGCTGCCCATCGCCGCCCGCAAGCCGACGCAGATTGCCATTCCCTCGACCGAGAAGCTGCCGGAAACGATCGGCGGTCCGCTGCTGCGCGCCGCCGCGCTGAAGGGCGATCCGGCGGCCGCTTATGAGATCGGCGTGCGCTACGCCGAAGCGCGCGGCGTGATCACCAATTACGACGAGGCGGCGAAGTGGTACGACCGCGCGGCGCAGGCCGGTCTGGTGCCCGCGATGTTCCGCATCGGCACGCTTTACGAGAAGGGCATGAGCGTCAAGAAAGACGTCGAGATGGCCCGCAAGTACTATCTGGCGGCCGCCGATCGCGGCAACGCCAAGGCAATGCACAATCTGGCGGTGCTCGATGCCGATGGCGGCGGCACCGGCGCGAACTACAAGAGTGCGGCGCAATGGTTTCGCAAGGCGGCCGATCGCGGCGTCGCCGACAGCCAGTACAATCTCGGCATTCTCTATGCGCGTGGCATCGGCGTCGAACAGAACCTGGCCGAATCCTTCAAGTGGTTCAGCCTCGCCGCCGCGCAGGGCGACGCGGATTCCGCGACCAAGCGCGACGACGTCACCAAGCGACTCGATCCGCAGTCGCTCGCCGCCGCCCGGCTCGCGATCCAGACCTTCACGCCGGAGCCGCAACCGGAGGACGCCACCACGGTCGCGTCGCCGGCCGGCGGCTGGGACAATGCCGCAGCCACGACCGCCGCGAAGCCGGCGCCGGCCAAACGCGCGGCCCGTTGAGCAACCTCACTGCGCGGCGCAAGCGGCTGCTGCCCCTGTGAGCCCGGACCCTCGCGGATTCCAGGTGCTCGTCGGGCCGTTGCCAGCCTCGTCCCGGAATGACGATTGGTGTCTGATTCACTGAGATGCGCGGCGGCGGTTCAAAAAACCGTCGCATCGCGGATTCTTTAACCCCCATCGCGCCTGCATGGTCTATGCAGAGTTTTGGCTGGTCACTTCCGAAGCGAACGCCCGTGCAGCTTTACCTTCCCATCGCCGATCTGCCGGTCAACGTGCTGCTCGTCCTCGCGATGGGCGCCGCGGTCGGGTTCGTGTCCGGGATGTTCGGGATTGGCGGCGGCTTCCTGATGACGCCGCTGCTGATCTTCATCGGCATCTCGCCCGGTGTCGCCGTGGCCTCGGTCGCAAGCCACATCGCGGCGTCCTCGTTTTCCGGCGCCCTGTCGTATTGGCGACGCCGCGCGATCGATCCGGCGCTGGCACTGGTGCTGCTGTCCGGCGGCATCGTCGGCACGGCGTTGGGTGTGTGGCTGTTTTCGCTATTGCGGGCGCTTGGCCAGCTCGATCTGCTGATCGCGTTGTCCTATGTCGTCCTGCTCTCGACCGTCGGCGGATTGATGTTCTGGGAAGGCCTGCGCGCCATCCTGCGCGCGCGCGGCGCGAAAACGCAGCCCGTCAAGCGCCCCAGCCATAGCTGGATTCACGGCCTGCCGCTGAAGATGCGCTTCAAGCGCTCCAAGATCTATCTCTCGGTCATTCCCATCGTCGTCACCGGCCTCATCATCGGCTTCATCGGCGCGGTGATGGGCATCGGCGGCGGCTTCATCCTGATCCCAATCATGATCTATGTGTTGCGCGTGCCGACATCGACGGTGATCGGCACGTCGATGGTGCTGACGCTGGTGACAATGGTGTTTGCCACGTTGCTGCATGCCGTCACCAACCATCTGGTCGACGCGGTGCTGGCGTTGATCCTGATGATCGGCGGCGTCACCGGCGCGCAATTCGGCGCCCGCGCCGGCCAGCGCATTCGCGGTGAACATTTGCGGCTGCTGCTGGGCTTGCTGATCCTATCGGTCGGCATTCGCTTCGCGGTCGAGCTGGTCATGCGGCCCGACGACCTGTTTACGATCCGCGACGTGAGCATCGGCTCATGACCGGGCGCGCGATCATCCTCGTGATGGGCCTGCTGCTGAGTATCAATGCGGCGCGGGCGGAGCGCCTGATCGTGTCGGTGTCGAACCATCGCGTCACCGTGACGCCGAATTATTCCGGCGAGGAGCTGGTGCTGTTCGGCTCGGTCGAACAGGACGCCAAGGTCGCGGCGGAGCCGGGCAATTACGATCTTGTCGTCACCGTGAGCGGTCCGCGCGCCGATATGGTGACGCGCCGCAAGGAGCGCAAATTCGGCATCTGGATCAATACGGATTCACGTCAGTTCCTGCAGGTGCCGTCGTATTTGTCGGTTTTCACCAATCGTCCGCTTGACGCGATGGCGTCACCCGAAGTGCAGCGCCGCCAGCAACTCGGATTGAAGAATATTCTGCTGACGCAGCGCGTCGGCACCGATTATGCCGACGTCGTCGCCAGCGATCCGTTCCGCTCGGCCTTCGTCCGGCTGCGCAGCGAGCACGGGCTGTATCGCGAGAGCACGTCCGCTGTGACGTTTCTGACGCCGACCTTGTTTCGCACCGGAATTCCGCTGCCCGCCGAAGTGCCGATCGGCAGTTACGACATCGAGATCAAGCTGCTGTCGAAAGGCGCGCTGGTGACGAAGACCGATACCGCGTTCGAAATCGTCAAGGTCGGCTTCGAGCAGTTCATCGCCACCAGCGCGAAGCAAAACGGATGGCTCTATGGTCTCGCGACGGCGCTGATGGCGTTGATGACGGGCTGGATGGCGTCGGTGGTGTTCCGCAGGGATTGATCACCAGCAGCGTGACGCCGCGATGGCGTGCAAGCGCTTGTCGCCGAGCACGTGGGCGACAAACCCCATCGTCTGGAAAATCTTGGCGAAGGCCTTGTCGCGGATGTTGAGCCCGCCGGTGTAAGCACCGAACGCCGGCAGCACCGCGCGGGCGCTGTCGCAGGCGAAGCACTTGCGCTCCACCGAACGGCCGCGTGTCGCGACCCGCGCCTTCGGATGCAGATGGCCGGAGATTTCGCCATGCGCGCCGGTCGGTTCATGACGAAACGCGAGGCCGCCGATCGCTATCTCCGGCATGACTTCGCCGCCGAGATCGTCCGGCAGTTCCGGATCGTGATTACCGGAGATCCAGATCCAGTCGCGACGCAATTGCAGCGCCGCCAGCACGCCGCGATCCGGCGATGTCAGCCGGCCGTGCGCGTCGCGATCGTGAAACGAATCGCCCAGCGCGATCACCCGACGCGGATCGTGCCGCGCGATGACGGCGCCCAGGCGGCCAAGCGTCGCGATCGTATCGTAAGGCGGCAGCAGGACGCCGCGCATGGCGTAGCTCGAGCCCTTCTCCAGATGCAGGTCCGATACCACCAGCAGGCGTTCGTCGGGCCAATATAACGCGCCGGACAGGTCGGCGATCATCGTCACGCCCGCGATGGCGATGATGGCGTCGGTCTGTTCGGCTGCGATCGAATCGGCGTGCATGGGGGTGTTGTAGATCAAGATGATGCGTTCGTCAGGCATCATTCGTCGTCGTCGCGGATCGTGCCGACGAGCAATGACGAACCCGGCCACTTCACGCCGATGGTTCCATCGCCTCGCGCACCAGTTCGTCGGCCGCTTCCGCCAGCAGATCGTCCGAGGCCTCGCCATAGACCGGCTCGCGGCCGATTTCCAGCATCACCGGCACGGCGAGCGGCGACACCCGCGTCAGTTCCCGATGCGTGATGCGACCTTGAATTCGCGTCAGCATATCGCTGAGTCGCCTGATATCGAGTTGCCCCGTCGCGGCGTCCGCGCGCGCCGCGCGCAACAGCACATGATCGGGCTGGTGTTTTCGCAACACGTCATAGACCAGGTCGGTCGAGAACAGCACTTGTTTGCGGGTTTTTTCCGCGCCGGTGAGGCGGCGGTTGATCAGGCCGGAAATCACCGCGCAGGCGCGAAACGTGCGCTTCATCAACGCGGATTCCGCGAGCCAGGCTTCGAGATCGTCGCCGAGCATGTCGGGATCGAACAAGGCGTCGAGGCTCAATTGCCCGTGGCG
>JAQGJY010000126.1 GCA_028290325.1 Tardiphaga sp. | reverse complement strand
TTGTCGCTGCTCGCGGGCTGCACGCGCCATGATGCGATGATCGACGTCGATGGCGGCATCGGCGCGCTGATGGTCTATGCCGGCAAAGGGCGCCGCGAATTGCCGAACGCCAAATTCCTGATGGACGGCGCGATCGAGCCGCTCGGCAAGGGCGGCACCTTCGCCGGCCAGCATATCGTGACGCCGCTGCGTGGCGTCGCGGTGCATATCAACGCCTTCAATTTCCCCTGCTGGGGCCTCCTGGAAAAGCTCGCGCCCGCGATCCTCGCCGGCGTGCCCGTGATCAGCAAGCCCGCGACCGTCACCGCCTATATCGCGCATGCGCTGGCCAGGATGATCGCTGACTCCGGCGTGCTGCCGGACGGCGCGTTTCAGTTCATCGTCGGCACCACCGGTGACTTGTTCGATCATCTGACCTGCCAAGATGTCGTGTCCTTTACCGGCTCGGCGGACACATCCGAAAAACTGCAGCGCCATCCGGTGATCGCGCGCAACGCCGTGCGCTTCGTCGCCGAGCGCGATTCGCTCAATGCCGCGATCCTTGCGCCGGATGCCGCACCGGGCACGCCGGAGTTCGATCTCTTCATCGGCGAGATCATGAAGGAGATGACTGTGAAGGCCGGTCAAAAATGCACGGCCATCCGCCGCGCGATGGCGCCCTCAGCCCATGTCGATGCGGTGATCACGGCGCTGCGCGAGCGGCTGTCGAACGTTGTCCTCGGCGATCCCGCGCTGGCGAGCGTGCGGATGGGGCCGGTCGTCGGCCTCGACCAGCGCCGCGGCGTCCTCGCGCATGTCGCCACGTTGCGCGCCGAGGCCGAGCTGGTGTCGGGCGATCCGGACAACGTCAAGGTCGAAGGCGCGGACGCGACGCGCGGCGCGTTTGTGCCGCCGCTGCTGCTGCATTGCGCCGCCGCCATGAACGCCAAAGCTGTTCATGCGATCGAAGCGTTCGGTCCAGTCTGTACGGTGATGGGTTATGACGGCATCGATCAGGCAATCGCGCTCGCGAACAAAGGCGGAGGCAGCCTCGTCGCCTCGGTCTATACGCATGATCCGCGCGTCGCATCCGACATTGTGTTCGGTATCGGAGCGTTCCACGGCCGCCTGGTGCTGATCGATCGCGATTGCGCCAGGGACAATACCGGCCACGGCTCGCCGATGCCGCAGATGGTGCATGGCGGCCCGGGTCGCGCCGGCGGCGGCGAAGAACTCGGCGGCGTGCGGAGCCTCGCGCATTACATGCAGCGCAGCGCGGTCCAGGGCTCCCCGGCCATGCTGACCGCGGTGACGGGAAGCTGGTCAAAGTCCGCGCCGATCATCGAGAAGGATCGGCATCCGTTCCGCTATCACTTCGAGGACCTCGATATCGGCCAGACGTTCCATTCGAAGGAGCGCGAGGTCACGCTGCAAGACATCGAACATTTCGCGCATTTCACCGGCGACACGTTCTACGCGCACATGGACGAGGAGGCGACCAAGGGCCACCCGTTCTTCCCCGGCCGCGTCGCCCATGGCTATCTGCTGTTGTCGTTCGCCGCCGGTTTGTTCGTCGATCCCGATCCCGGTCCGGTTCTGGCCAATTACGGCTTGGATTCGCTGCGGTTCGTGAAGCCGGTGCAGCCCGGCGAAAGCATCAAGGTGCGGTTGACCGCGAAGGACAAATCTCCGCGCAACAAGCAATATGGCGAGGTACGCTGGGACGTCGAGATCACCACCGGCACCGGCGAAACCGCGGCGACCTATGAATTGCTGACGATGAACGCGGTGCGGCCGTGAGCCACCCGGCCGACCCGATCCGGGATTTCACGCTGACCGCGTTGCCGGCTGAGTTCTATGCCGATCCCTACCCGACCTACCGCGCGTTGCAGACGCATGATCCCGTTCATCGCATGCCGGATGGATCGCTGTTTCTGACGCGGCATCGCGATCTCGACGCGATCTACAAGGACACGACGCGCTTCACCTCCGACAAAAAGCTCGAATTCGCGCCGAAGTATGGCGCCGACTCGCTGCTGTTCCAGCATCACACCACCAGCCTCGTGTTCAACGATCCGCCGCTGCACACGCTGGTGCGGCGGCTGATCGCCGGCGCGCTCAATCCGCGTGCGATCGCCGCGATGGAGCCGGGCCTCGTCGCATTGGTCGATCATTTGCTCGACGCGATGCAGGCGCGCGGCGGCGCCGACCTGATCGAGGATTTCGCGTCGGCGATTCCGATCGAGATCATCGGTAATCTCTTGAACATTCCACATGCCGAGCGCGCGCCGTTGCGCGACTGGTCGCTGGCGATTCTCGGGGCGCTGGAGCCGAGATTGACCGCGCGGCAACAGGCGCGCGGCGAGCAGGCCGTGTCGGACTTCCTCGATTATCTGCGCGGCCTTGTCGCCGAACGCACGCGACACCCCGGCGATCCCGAGCGCGATGTGCTGACGCGACTGATCCAGGGTGAGGCCGCGAGCAATGAGACGCTGAGCGAGATCGAGCTGTTGCAGAATTGCATTTTCATCCTCAATGCCGGCCACGAGACCACGACCAACCTGATCGGCAACGGGCTTGAGCTGCTGTTGCGCTTTCCCGATCAGCGCCAGCGCCTGATCGATGATCCGGCGCTGATCAAATCCGCGATCGAGGAGTTTCTGCGCTTTGAAAGCTCGAACCAGCTCGGCAATCGCGGCGTGGCCTTCGATACCGAGCTGAACGGCGTGAGCTTCCTGAAAGGCACGCTGGTGACGTTGTGCATCGGGGCCGCGAACCGCGATCCGGCGGCGTTCGATCGGCCCGATGAACTCGATATCTCGCGGGCGCCGAACCGGCATCTGGCCTTCGCCAATGGACCGCATATCTGCGCCGGTCTCAATCTCGCGCGTCTGGAAGGCCGCATCGCGATCGGACGATTCATCGCGCGGTTTCCCAATTTCGCGGCGACCGGCCCGGCGACGCGCGCGCCGCGCGTCCGTTTTCGCGGGTTCACGCATTTTCCCGTGACGTTCAGATGAATGTCGCCGCGAGGCGCGATATCTCTTGATCTTCGCGGGATATTGGAACGAAGCAATCCTGTTGTATCAACCAATTCAAAGGTATCGCCATGATCGTGTTCGACACAGCCGCCGCGACGACTCTGCTCAATACGGCGTTCGCATCGTGGGTGCGGGATCTCGACCTGACGATCGAATCCGTCGACGGCGACACCGCCGTTCTCCGCATGGCGTTCTCGGAC
>JAQGJY010000010.1 GCA_028290325.1 Tardiphaga sp. | reverse complement strand
GGTTAGCCCCGCCCGACGAACGGCATCTTCGTCGCCATGACCGTCATGAACAGCACGTTGGCGTCGAGCGGCAGGCCGGCCATGTAGGCGACCGCGTCGCCGACGGCGGAGGCATCCATGCGCGGCTCCTGCTTCGAGCTGCCGTCCGGCTGCAACACGCCGGGGCCGTTGACCATGCGATCGGTCATCGGGGTCGCGGCGTTGCCGATATCGACCTGGCCGACCGCGATGTCATAGGCGCGGCCATCGAGATTGGTCGCCTTGGTCAGGCCGGTGATGGCGTGTTTGGTCGAGGTATAGGCCGACGAAAACGGCCGCGGCGCATGCGCGGAAATCGAGCCGTTATTGATGATGCGGCCGCCGCGCGGCGTCTGATCCTTCATGATGCGGAAGGCGTGCTGCGTGCAGAGGAACGGCGCGGTGAGATTGGTGTCGACCACGGCCTGCCATTGCGTGATGGTCAGATCTTCGAACGGCACCGGCGGCGCGCCCATGCCGGCATTATTGAACAGCAGATCGAGCCGGCCGAAGCTGGCTTTGGTTTTCTCGAACAAAGCGGCGATCGAGCCGGGATCCTGCATGTCGGCGGCGATCGGCATGCTCTTGCCGATCGCTTCGCCAAGCTTTTGCGTTTCCTGCAACAGCTCGACCCGGCGGCCGGTGAGCACGACGGTGAAGCCGATCTTCATCAAGGCCAGCGATGCCGCGCGGCCGACGCCGGTGCCGGCGCCGGTGACGATTGCGATCTTGTCGGTCATGGTTGTCTCCCCTCGGATCGTTGTTGTTTTTCGTGTCCCGGCCACGCCGCATCAGGCGCGAAGCGTCGTGATGCGCTGCGGAATCGGGACCGTATCGATGGCAGCACTTGTCACGGTCTCGGTCCGCGACGCAATGCCATAGCGCCTCGAGTCGCGCGCGACCGCGCTTGCGGCGTCAAGCCTTAACCGGGACACGGCATCCTAGCTCATATCCTTCTTATACGGCGGCGATGGAATATTTTCATGCGCCTTGCGCAAGGCGGCGGACCAGCGCGCGCGCAGATCGTGGAAGTAAGGCTCGCCGGCCTCGATGCGGTGATTGAGATCGGCGTCGCACTGATCCTTGCGCACAACCAGCACGTCGATCGGCAGGCCGACGCCGAGATTGGACCGCATGGTCGAATCCATCGAGATCAACCCGGTCTTCAACGCCTCATACAATTCGACGTCGTAATGGATCGCACGGTCGAGCACCGGCTTGCCGTATTTATGCTCGCCGATCTGCAGATAGGGCGTGTCGGTCGTGCATTCGATGAAGTTGCCGGCCGGATAGATCATGAACAGCCGCATGCGCGGCTCGCCCTTGATCTGGCCGCCCAACAGAAACGACACGTTGAAATTGATTTCCTCCGCCTCCAGCGCCTCGCCTTCGGTGGCGTTGACGTGGCGGATGGCGCGGCCGATGCGCTGCGCGGCCTGAAACATCGTCGGCGCGTTGAGCAGGGTTTCCTTCTCGGCGCCGGTCGGCGAATCCTCGAGGCCTTCGCTGAGCGTCGACAGCACCGACTGGCTGATCGCCAGATTGCCGGCGGACGCCACCGCCATGATGCGCTCGCCAGGCCGGTTGAAGACGTGCAGCTTGCGGAAGGTCGAAATATTATCGAGCCCGGCATTGGTGCGCGTGTCGGCGATCATGACGAGGCCGTCACGCACCAGAATTCCGCAGCAATAGGTCATTCCGCACCCCGTCAATTCGAGCATGGTCTTACGCGGAAGACGACAGGCCGGCAACGGGGGAGCGCTGGTGTCCCGGGCGCGAGGCGCAGCAGCGAAGCGCGGCGCGGCTTCGCGGACCCCGGACCGTTCAGAGACTGCCTTCGGATTGGCCCCGACTCCGCGCCGACCACGTCGAAGAGCAAGGTCGTGCGGGGCGTTCGGGCAAGCACGCCGCTACGATTGGCTCTGACTCTGCCCATAGCCGCCGCGGCCGGCTTGTTCGACCCGGACCTCGACCGACAGCGTTTCCATGCCGCCGCCATAGCGGGTGCCGCGGACCGGCGCCGCGCCGAGATAATCGAGACCGATCGCGACGCGCGCATGGGCGTCCGTGGTGCAGATCGCATTCGCCGGATCGAAGCCGACCCAACCGAGATTCGGCACGAAGGCCTCGGCCCAGGCATGGCCGGCCTGCTGGTTTTCCTCGCCGTCGTTGCGCCAGAAATGCCCGGCGACGAAACGCGCCGGGACATCGCCGGCGCGGGCGCAGGCGATGAAGATATGCGCGTAGTCCTGACAGACGCCGCGCTTGCCGGTGAAAGCCTCGGCGGCCGATGTGCCGGTGTTGGTCGGGTCGGCGTCGAACGTCATGTGCTCGTTGATCCGCATCATCAGCGCGTGCAGATAGCCCAGCACATCGTCGCCGGCATCGGCGCGCAATTCCTTCATGAAACTCGCCATCGCCGGACTGAGTTCGGTGAGATCGGTCGAGCGCAGAAACAGGCTCGGCGGAAAGCGTTCCTCGGTCCCCTTGAGCACGCCGCCGGTATCCTGCGTTTCGATCTCGCCCTCGACGCGGATCACGAGGTCGGCGATCGGGCCGTGGGTCAGCACATGCGTGATGTTGCCGAACGCATCCTGATGCATGTCGAGACGCGAATCCGTCGAGACGTCGATCTGCCAGTCCGCGATGTATTGCGCGTCGTGGCCGCCCGGCGTCATCCGCAAAATCTGGATCACGCCGGAGGCGGGCGGCTCATAGCGATAGGTCGTGGTATGGGCGATGCGCAGACGCATGTTGGGTTACCTGTCATTCCCCGCCGAACCAATGGGTTGGGCGTCGGGCGCAAGCGGCGATAGCCCGCACGCGAAACCCGGAATCTTCTGATGTTCAACTTGACGAGTTCCGGCCCGTGTTCACCAAGAGGCGCCCGCGCGCCGGAATGACGACGGAGATCACTATATCAAATATTGCTTGGCGATGATGTCGCCGAGCCGGGCATTGTCGTTGATGAATTCCTGAATGAATTCATGCAGACCACGCTGGAAGATATCGTCCATCTTGCTGTGCTCGAGTCGGTTGCGGACGCCGCGCGCGTGGCGTTGCGCGGCCCCTTGCCGGCCGTAGGAAACCCCGATCGAATCCAGATTCCGCAGCAGGTTACCGTAGCAGCTCGCGAGCGAACGCGGCAACGTATCGTTGAGGATCAGCAAATCCGCGATCAGCCACGGCTTCAGCGTTTCGCGATAGACCCAGTGATACGCGGTCAACGCCGACACCGAGCGCAGGATCGAGGTCCACTGATAATAATCGAGCGGGCCGCCGACATGCTCGTCTTCCGGCAGCAGCAGATGATATTTGACATCGAGAATACGCGCGGTGTTGTCGGCGCGTTCCAGATGCAGCCCGAGCCGTGAAAACCAGTAGGCGTCGTTGCGCAGCATGGTGCGATAGGCGGAGCCGTCGAAGCGCAGTGAAATCTCCTGCACAAACCGCAGAAATTTCGCCAGCTCCTCGCGGGTGCGCGTGCCCTTGCCCCACACCTCCTGCAACTCGATCCACGCGCCGTTGATCGTGTCCCACATTTCGGAGGTCAACGCGGTCCGCACCGAGCGCGAATTCAACCGCGCGTTCTCGATGCAGTTGCGGATCGACGACGGATTGTCGACCGAGAAGGCGAGATAGTCGATGACGCTGGCTTCGTCGGCGACGGCGTGGCTGCTGTAAAAGCTGACGCCGACGCCTGCGGTGAGCAGCGCCGAGTCCCACTCGTTGGTCTGGCCGACATAGGTGTTCGGCAGCGCGGTGACGCGCAACGTCGCCTCGATGGTGCGCGCGAGATACTCCGCGCGTTCGACGTAGCGGGCGAGCCAGTAGAGATTTTCAGCGGTGCGCGACAGCATGGGTTACCTGAGCGGCGTCATCCCGGGGCGCGAAGCGCGAGGGCGCAGGCGAATCCGGAGTCTGGTCGAGACGAACATGATGCGATTCCGGATAGACGTCACCGGCGAAGGCCGATGACGAATTCCGCAACGATGGATTACAGCCAACTCAATCATCCAGGATCCATGTGTCTTTCGTGCCGCCGCCCTGGCTCGAATTGACGACCAGCGAGCCTTCCTTCAGGGCGACGCGCGTCAGGCCGCCGGGGATGACGCGGACGCCCTCGGTGCCCGAGAGCACGAAGGGCCGCAGGTCGACATGGCGTCCACCGATGCCGGTTTCGAACGACGCCGGGCAGGTCGAAAGCGACAGGGTCGGCTGGGCGATGAAGCCGTCGGGATCATTGGCGAGTTTCGTCGCGAATTCGGCGATCTGCGCCTTGGTGGCGTGCGGGCCGACGAGCATGCCGTAGCCGCCCGATCCGTTGACCTCTTTCACGACCAGCTCGT
>JAQGJY010000475.1 GCA_028290325.1 Tardiphaga sp. | reverse complement strand
GTATCGCCCGGCGCGATCGGACACGGCTACTACAATCTGACGCAACCGAAGGGCCTCCACGGCCATCTGCGCCACACGCGCTGCGGCGGCGTCGCCTTCGTGCAGCGCGCCTTTCGCGGTAACGCCTCGGCCTTCGTGGCGTTTCTCAACACCGATGGCGGCATCATGTTCAAGGTGTTCGTCGGCCGCGATGACAGCCGCGCGCTGAAATCGGACCAGATGGCGCGGTTCGAAGCCCTGGCGGGGCTTTGCGGCGCCGCCTAAGCCGCGTCAGCCGAGGACCGGAATCGATGTGATCGCATAACCGTGGCGGATGCTGCGGCCGCGAATCGGATCGACGAGTTCATAATCGAACCGCGTCGCCGGGCGAATGCCACCGATCGCCGCAAAAGTGCCGCCGAACATGGCCGCGCCATCGGGTAGACCGGCGTCACCGAATTCGCGCGCGATCAGATCCTGGGGCGGCAACATGCCGGTCAGCGCGCCTTCCTGATACAGCACGCGGGCGCCATCGATCGTCGCATACGAGCGCAACAACAATTGGTCCCAATGCGCGCTGACCTCGTCGAATGCCCACAGCTCCGGCGCGATCGGCTTATCGCACATCTGCTTCGACGCCGTGATGTTGTAGGTCTCGACCTTGCGATCGGTGTGATCGGAGCCGACGCCGACATACAGCGTGCCGCCGGATTTGATCAGCACGAATTCGACCTCGCCGCTGGAATCGCCGCCGCTGCATTCGATCGCATCCGCCGTGGTCAGTCGCCGCGCCGCGACGCGGTAATAAATCGGTGTCGAGGCCGGACGCGCGATGCCGAGCTGTTCCAGTTCGGCGATGTGCTTGTCGCGCGCCACCGGATCGCGCCCGGTCCAGCCCGCGATCACCAGCCTGTCGATGGTCAACGTCCGCGGCGACGACGCGCCGTCGGCATGGATCGTGAAGGCGATGTCATCGGCCATGGTGATATCCTGTGATCGGTTGTTCGCACTCTATGCGAAAACGCTCAGACGAGTTCAAGCCGTTCGTGCAATTCCCGACCAGCTCAGTCATCTCGCCAATTCAAATGCGATAAACACCGCTTGTGCAGCGCGGAACGAAATGATCTGACCCCGCTTGTTATGACAGTAGCCATGTCATCATCAGCAAGTCAGACGAGGATCGGACCCATGAGTGACGTTCCCAGCCGTCCCGGCCATCCGCTCGATTCATCCGATCCGGACAAATTCAACACCTAAGCATGGTCGACGCTGCGCATGATCATGTTCAGCCGACGCCGAGATAGGCGTCCTTGACCTGCGGGTTTGACCTCAGATCGGACGCCTTGCCGGTCAACACGATGCGGCCGGTCTCGATGACGTAGCCGCGATCGGCGATGTCGAGCGCCGCGCTGGCATTTTGCTCGACCACCAACACGGTGACTCCCTCGGCGCGCATCGAGGCGATCGCGGACAGGATCTGGTCGACCAGCAGCGGCGAAAGCCCGAGCGACGGCTCGTCCAGCAGCAGCAGTTTGGGCTTGCCCATCAGCGCGCGGCCGATCGCTAGCATCTGCTGCTGGCCACCCGACAATCCGCCCGCCAATTGCGCGCGCTTCTCGCGCAACACCGGAAACATGTCGAAGACGCGATCGCGATCCTGCTCAATCTTTTTGTCGCGCCGCACGAAGGCGCCGAGCCGCAGATTGTCTTCGACCGTGAGCGGGCCGAACACTTGCCGGCCTTCCGGCGATTGCAGGAGGCCGCGCCTGACGCGCGCGTGCGGCGCTAGTCGTTCGACCCGCTCGCCGAGAAATGTGATCTCACCAGACGTCATCGGCTGGACGCCGGAGAGCGCCCGCAACAAGGTTGTCTTGCCCGCGCCGTTCGAGCCGATCAGGGCGACAACCTCGCCGGCTTGCACCGACAGGCTGACGCCCTTCAGCACCTCGATGCGGCCATAGGCGCTGCGCAGATTGCACACCTCAAGCACGCGCCGCCTCCTGTGCGCCGTGCTTGCCAAGATAGGCCTCAAGCACCGCCGGATTGTCGCGCACCTCGCGCGGCGTGCCTTCGATCAGCGGCCGGCCGCGTTCCAGCACGAGAATGCGATTGGAGATCTTCATCACCAGTTTCATGTCGTGCTCGACCAGCACCACGGCGATGCCCTGCGCCGCGACGCGCGCGATCAAGCGGTCGATCTCTTCGGTTTCGACGGCATTGCAACCCGCCGCCGGTTCATCGAGCAACAGCACGCGCGGTCCGGCCGCCAGCGCGCGTGCGATTTCGAGCCGCTTGCACGCGCCATAAGATAGTGAGCCCGCCAACATGTCGGCCCTGTCGCGCAACCCGACCTGATCGAGAAACGCCAACGCCGCCTCGCGCGTCGCGGCGTTCTGCCGCGTCACGGAGGGCAGCCGCAGCAGATCGGCAAACAGGTTGCACTTCTCCTGTAAATGCCGGCCGACCATGACATTCTCCGCCGCCGTCATGCGCTGGAAGATCTGCAGGTTCTGGAACGTGCGCGATAGCCCGCGCGCGGCGAGCGCGTCCGGTGCCATCGCGGTGACGTCATGGCCGTCGAGTTCGACGCGCCCGTTGCTCGCCTCATACAGGCCGGAGACGACGTTGAACAACGTCGTCTTGCCCGCGCCGTTGGGACCGATGATCGAGAATATCTGGCCGGGATCGACCTTGAAGCTGACGCCGTCGATGGCTTTCACGCCGCCGAACGAAATGCTGACGTCCGTCACATTCAGAATGGTCATGCGCGCCTCCGCGCCAACAGCTTCGATGCCATTGGCAGGATGCCTTCGCGCATGAAGATCATCGACACGATGATGATGAGACCGAGCAGGAAGTTCTCGTACTCCTGAAACACCGTCAGCGCCTGCGGCAGCATGATTAGCACCGCCGCGCCGACAATCGAGCCGACGACGGAGCCGAGCCCGCCGAGCACCACCATCGTCACCATCTCGACGGAATGCAGGAAGCCGGCCTGATCCGGATTGACGAAGCCGTTCATCAGCGCCAGCGCCGAGCCCGCCAGCGATGCATAGACGGCGGCGATGACAAAGGCCTGCAACTTGAAACGATTGACATCGACACCGGCGAC
>JAQGJY010000474.1 GCA_028290325.1 Tardiphaga sp. | reverse complement strand
ATGTTGACACCGAACGGCAACGGTGGCTGCGCCGGGGCCATCTGCAATTCTTCATTGAAGATATATTGCTGCACGGGCGTCCAGCCGGTGCCGCCGTGCTCGACCGGCCAATGCGGACCCGCCCAGCCCTTTGTGTTGAGGATGCGGGTCCAGTCGACGAGATCCTGCTTCGAGGTGTGGCGACCCTCGCGCAGCTTCTGCTTCATCTAAGGCGGAACGTTCTCGTTGAAAAATGTGCGGACTTCATCGCGGAAGGCGAGTTCGTCCTTGCTGAGGCTGAGATCCATGGTGAGAGCTCCTGTTGGGTTGGGGGTGTCCCGTCACCCTGAGGTGCGCGCTGTCTTGTTGGCGCGCCTCGAAGGGCGACGGATGTTCATCGTCTTCGCCGTCATCCTTCGCGGCTCGGCGCGAACAGCGCCTCGCACCTCCGGATGACGGCGCGTCGCGTGGCTTAATGCACGATCTCAAGCAGCCCGGCCGAGCCCATGCCGCCGCCGACGCACATGGTGACGACCGCGTATTTTGCCTTGCGGCGCCGGCCTTCGATCAGCGCATGGCCGGCGAGGCGCGCGCCCGACATGCCATAGGGGTGGCCGACCGAGATCGCGCCGCCATTGACGTTGAGCTTCTCCGGGTCGATGCCGAGCTTGTCGCGGCAATACAGCACCTGTACGGCGAAGGCTTCGTTCAATTCCCACAGATCGATGTCATCGACGGTGAGACCGTGACGCTTGAGCAGCCGTGGCACCGCGAAGACCGGGCCGATGCCCATTTCATCCGGCTCGCAGCCGGCGGAAACAAAACCACGGAAGATGCCGAGGGGCTTGAGGCCCTTCTGCGCGGCGAGCTTGTCGCTCATGATAACGGTCGCGGACGCGCCGTCGGAGAGTTGCGACGCGTTGCCGGCGGTGATGGTGAAGCCATCGCCGCGCACGGCCTTCAGGCTGGCAAGGCCTTCCGCTGTGGTCTCGGGACGGGGGCCTTCGTCCTTCGAGAGCGTGACCTCTTTCATCGTCACTTCGCCGGTGGCCTTGTCGGTGACGCCCATCTTGGTCGTGATCGCCGCGAGTTCGTCGTTGAACTTGCCGCCTTGCTGGGCGGCGGCCGTGCGGCGCTGGCTTTCCAGCGAGTATTCGTCCTGCCGTTCGCGCGAGATGCCATACCGCTTCGCCACCGTCTCGGCGGTGTCGAGCATCGGCATGTAGACGTCCTTCTTGATCGCGACCAGTTCGGGATCGACCAGATGGAATTTGTTGGCGTGGTCGTTCTGCACGAGGCTGATCGATTCACCGCCACCGCCGACCGCGATTTCGACGCCGTCGAACAGCACCGACCGCGCCGCGAGCGCGATCGCCTGCAAGCCGGAGGCGCACTGACGGTCGATCGTGGTGCCGCCCGCCGTGACGGGAATGCCGGCGCGGAGCAGGGCCTTGCGCGCGATGTTGCCGCCGGTCGAACCCTGCTGCATGGCGGCGCCCATCACGACGTCCTCGACTTCCTTCGGGTCGATGCCGGCGCGCTTGACGGCATGCGCGATGGCGTGGCCGAGCAACGTTGCGCCTTCGGTGGCGTTGAGCGCGCCGCGATAGGCCTTGCCGATCGGCGTGCGGGCGGTGGAAACGATAACGGCTTCGGTCATGAACGACCTCCTGTTGCTTGGTCTGTTGATGGAAAGACGGACGGTTGCTGACTGCGCAATTCGTGGCGGGACAATTTCCCGACCGGCGTGCGCGGCAGTTCGGAAACGAATTCGACGGCGGCGGGCAGCTCGTGCTTGCCGAGCTTGCCCGACAGGAATCCACGTAGGTCGTCCACCGTGAAAGCGGAAGCGTCCTTTTTCAAGGTCACGAAGGCTTTTGCGGCCTCGCCGCGATACGGATCGGGAATGCCGATGACGATAACTTCCTGGACGGCGGGATGCGTGTAGATCGCCTGTTCGATCATCTGCGGATAGACGTTGAAGCCACCGGACAGGATCATGTCCTTCTTGCGATCGACAATGAAATAATAACCGTCGGCGTCGCGATAGCCGATGTCGCCGGTGAGAAACCACTCGCCGACGAAGGCGGTGGCGGAGTCCTGCGGCCGGTTCCAGTAACCGCGCGTGACATTCGGGCCCTTGATGCGGATTTCGCCGGTCTCGTTGTCGCCCAGGACTTTCGACGAATCCTCGGCGGAGACGATGTCCATCTCGATGCCGGGCATCGCGACGCCGATCGAACCGGATTTGTCGGGGCCATTGGCCGAATGCGATGTGCCGGCGCCGCAGGTCTCGGTCATGCCCCAGCCGCTTTTCAACGACAACCCAGTCTTGCGCTGGAACACGCTGGCGACCTCGACCGGCAACGGCGCGCCGCCGGAGCCCGCGAGCACCAGCGACGACAAATCCCGGCTGTCGATATCGGGCAGGTTGGCGATCGCGATCCACATCGTCGGCACGCCGGGGAACACGGTCGCGCGTTTCACCTCGATGTCGCGCATCACGGCCTCGACGTCGAAGCGTTGATGCAGCGAGACGGTGTCGCCGATCTCGACGGCGCGCAGCAGCACGACGAGCAGCGCATAGATATGAAACAGCGGCAGCACGCACATCACGCGCTCGCCCTTGTCGCCGCGCGCGAGACGTCCCGGCTGGCCCCACAGATTGAACTGATGCGATGCGGCCATCAGATTGCCGTGGCTCAGCATCGCGCCTTTCGGCAGCCCCGTGGTGCCGCCGGTATATTGCAGCACCGCGACGTCACCCACATCGATCGCCGGCCACGCGGCGGGCGGCTGGGCCTCCATCGCGAAATCCTGCCACGACACGATGCGCGGATCGGACGGCAGCGGCAGCGTGGCGTTGCCGACGTCGCCCCAATCCGTATCGGCGCAGACGATCAGGCGATCCAGCAGACCGCGATCGAGGAATTTCAGCGCCATCGGCAACAGCGTCGCGAGGTTGCTGGTGACAAGAACGCGCGCGCCGGAATCGCTGAGCTTGTGGGCGAGGGCGATCTCGCCGTCGAGCGCGGACAGATGCACGATGCGCGCGCCAGCTTTCAAGGCGCCGAAGAAGCTGACGGGGTGATCCGGCGTGTTGCCGAGGAACAAGGCGATCGACGTATTGCGACCGAGTCCCGCGCGCAGGAAGGCAGCAGCGGCGCCATCGGCCTTGATTTTCAAATCAGGATAGCTGTAGGCGCGGTCGCGAAATTCAAGCGCGATGCGGTCCTTGAATTTGACAGCCGACGCGTCGAGCAAGGCCGGCAGCGTCATGCGCGGCATCGGCGCGTGCCAGGTGATGCCGTCGGGATAATGCTGTTCGCCGGGGTGGGTCATACGGCTTCCAAAGTGAATGCGATGGCGTGGAGCAAGTGGCAGCGCGCCCCCTCTTCCCGCTTGCGGGGAGAGGATTGAGGTGAGGGGGCGTTCCGTTCAAACGAGACGCCCCCTCGGCCGGAGTCTCACCTCGTTCGGCTTCGACCACGCCCCGCAAGCGGGAAGGGCGAGGGCCGTGTCTGCTGAGGCGACCGCTTCAACGACGTGATGTGCATTACGCCTTCGCCAGTGACGCGAACGTCTTGCCTTCGTCCGCGAGCTTCTTCAGCAGCGGCGCGGGTTCCAGCGATGGATCGTTGGTTTCCTTGGCGTAATGCGACAGGCGATCGGCGACGTGCTTCAGGCCGACCTGATCGGCATAGAACATCGGGCCGCCGCGATAGATCGGCCAGCCATAGCCATAGAGCCAGATCACGTCGATATCGCTCGGCCGCGACGCGATCTTTTCGTCGAGAATACGCGCGCCTTCGTTGATCATCGGATAGACCATGCGCTCCAGGATCTCGTCATCGCTGATCTGGCGACGCTTGATGCCCAGCTTGGCGACGGTCTCCTCGATCAGCTTTTCGACTTCCGGATCGGGCAGCGGCGAACGCGAGCCGCTCTCATATTTGTAGTAGCCCTTCTGGGTCTTCTGGCCGTGACGTCCGGCTTCATACAATGCATCGCCGATCGGCGACTTGATGCCGCGATCCTGCCGCGAGCGCCAGCCGATATCGAGGCCCGCGAGATCACCCATCGCGAACGGGCCCATCGGCAGGCCAAACTTGGTGACGACGGCATCGACCTGCTGCGGCAACGCGCCTTCGTACAGCATCTTCTCGGACTGCTTGCCGCGCTGCGCCAGCATGCGGTTGCCGACAAAGCCGTCGCAGACGCCGACGACGGCCGGCACCTTGGCGATCTTGCGGGCCACCGCGACGGCGGTGAGCAGCGCGTCCGGCGCGGTCTTCTCGGCGCGGACGATTTCGCACAGCTTCATCACGTTGGCGGGCGAGAAGAAGTGCATGCCGAGCACGTCCTGCGGACGCTTGGTGACGGCGGCGATCTGGTTGATGTCGAGATAAGAGGTGTTCGACGCCAGCACGGCGCCGGGCTTGGCGTAGGCATCAAGGGCGGTGAACACCTCCTTCTTGATCTGCATGGTCTCGAACACGGCCTCGATGATGAGGTCGGCGTCCTTGACATTCTCAAGCCCGACAACGCCGGTGATGAGGCCCATGCGCTTTGCCGGCGCGTCAGCGGGGATACCCCCGCGCGCGGCGGTGTTCTCGTAGTTCTTCTGCATGGTCCCCATGCCGCGCTTCAACTGCTCCTCGCCGGTCTCGATCAGCGTGACCGGAATACCGGCGTTGGCGAAGGACATCGCGATGCCGCCGCCCATCGTTCCGGCGCCGATGATGGCGACCCGATTGACCGGACGCGGCTTGGTGCCTTCCGGCACGCCCGCGACCTTGGCGGCTTCACGTTCGGCGAAGAACGCGTAGCGCTGCGCCTTGGATTGGTCGCTCGACACCAGCTTCATGAAACCTTCGCGTTCCTTCTTCAGGCCCTCGTCGAAGGGGTAATCGATTGCGGCACCGACCGCGTCGGCGGCGGCGAAGGGCGCTTCAAGTCCGCGCGCCTTCTTGGTCATCGCGGCAACCGCATTGGTGAAGATCGAGCGATCGGCCTTGGCGGCCGCGAGCTTGCTGTCGTCATCGCGCAATTTGCGAAGTGGACGCTTTTCCGCGAGCACCTTCTTCGCGAAAGCGATGCCGCCCTGAATGCGGTCCTCGACCACTTCTTCGATCAGGCCGTTGGTTTGCGCGTCAGCCGCGCTGATCGGATCGCCGCCGACGATCATCTTGACCGCCAGTTCCGGGCCGACGGCGCGGGGCAGGCGCTGCGTGCCGCCGGCGCCAGGGAGAAGGCCGAGCTTTACTTCAGGCAGACCAAGCTTGGCTTCCTTGACCGCGACGCGGAAATGGCAACCGAGCGCGACTTCAAGGCCGCCACCCAAGGCCGTGCCGTGGATCGCGGCGATGACCGGCTTGCCGCAATTCTCGATCGTCGAGATGACCTCGTTGAGGCCCGGCTCCTGCGGCGGCTTGCCGAATTCCGTGATGTCTGCGCCGGCGATGAAGGTGCGCCCGCCGCAGGTGAGAACGATGGCTTCGATCTTGGGATCGGCGGCCGCTGTTTTGATGTTTTCAAAAATACCGCGACGAACGGCCGCGCTCAGCGCGTTAACCGGAGGGCTGTCGATGGTGACGACGGCAACGTTATCATGGTGTTCTTGAGTGACCACTTCGCTCACGCGCATTCTCCCTAAGGGTTATTCCGTCTGTTTCGCACTGCGGAATTTAATTCCACATCTTGACAGCGAGGGTTATTTTGAAGAGCGTCGATTGTCAACGAGATCGGCGCGGCCAACGAATGAAGCGTAGCGGCAAGACGCTGGCCACGAAAGTGGCGGCCAGCACAAAAACAACGGCGAGACCATCGCCGAAGGTCAGGGGGGATACGGCGAAGGTCGCGACAAGCGACCGCAGCTTCGTCGTCGCGCTGGCTCGTGGGCTCGAAGTTCTGCGCGCATTTCACCCCAAGGACGGGCTGCTCGGCAATCAGGAGCTTGCGGCCCGCACGAAATTGCCAAAGCCGACGATCTCGCGGTTGACCCACACTTTGACCAAGCTCGGCTACCTGACGCAGGTGCCGCGATTTGAAAAGTATCAGCTCGCCCCGGCCGCGATGGCGCTGGGTTACGCGGCGCTTGCCAATCTGGGCATCCGGCAGCTGTCGGAAAAATTTCGCGACGAGCTGATGCAGCAGACCGGCGGCGCGGTCGCGATCGGCGCGCGCGATCGCCTGAGCATGATTTATTTCGGGCAAAGTCATTCCAGCCTGACCGTGGGCGTACAACTCGACGTTGGGTCGCGGATTCCAATCGCCACCACGGCGATGGGCCGCGCTTATCTGTGGGCGTTGCCTGACGACGAGCGCGTCGCCCTGATGCGCGAGATGCGCGAGCATTATGGCAGTCGTTGGCCGCGCATCCGCGACGGCATCATGCGCGCCGGCGATGATGTGCTCGAGCATGGATTCGCTATGTCCGTCGGCGAATGGCAGGACGATGTTCATGCAGTCGGTGTCGCGTTGACGCTGAATGATGGGACCGGACCTTATGCTTTCAACTGCGGCGCGCCTGCATTCCGTTTCACGGAAGATCGGTTGCGCAACGACATTGGACCTCGTCTCGTCTCGATGGTAAGACACATCGAAGCGGCGATCGGCGGCATTTCGATGCCGAACGTGAAACAGCCCGACAACAAAAAATCAAAGCCAGGAGGAAAACTTGCGCGAGCGGTCGAGGGGATCAGATAATTTTCATTATACCGGTGCTGCGTATATCGGTGCTGCGTCGCGATGCGATCGTTCCGCGCGTCAGGTCGTGCGCGCATGATGCAAGTTCAAAAGCGGCAATCCGCGCAGGCTGGGCAGCCGGGCGTGGTTCCGAGCGGTAATCCACTGCTCGAAGTGCGCGACATCAGCGTTGTGTTCGGCGGCATCATCGCGTTGAACGGCATTTCCTTCAACATGCATCAGGGGCAGATTCTCGGCCTGATCGGACCGAACGGTGCCGGAAAGACGACGTTGTTCAATTGCCTCAGCCGGCTCTATCAGCCGAGCAAGGGCGATATCATGATGGAGGGCGAGAGCATTCTCAAACGCCCGCCGCACAAGATTTCCGAGATCGGAATTGGTCGCACGTTCCAGAACGTCGCGTTGTTTCCCAACCTGACGGTCCTCGACAACGTTCGCGTCGGTACCCACGCCAGAACCAACAGCGACATCATCAGCGACAGCCTGAAGCTGCCCTGGGTGCGTCGTGGCGAGAAGCAGCTGAACGAGCGCGTTCACAGCATTCTCGATTATCTCGAGCTCAACGATGTCGCGCATACGCCCGTCGCGGGTCTGCCGTTCGGCACGCAGAAGCGCGTCGAACTGGCCCGGGCTCTTGCAGCAGAACCTAAAATACTGCTGCTCGACGAACCGGCCGGTGGCCTCAACCACGAAGAGGTCCATGTGCTTGGCGATCTCATTCGCCGCATCCGCAACGATCACGGTATCACCGTGCTGCTCGTCGAGCATCACATGGGTCTCGTGATGTCGATCGCCGATCACGTCGTCGCGCTCAATTTCGGTCGCAAGCTGGCTGAGGGCACGCCGCAGCAGGTGCAGTCCGATCCGGAAGTGATCAAAGCCTATCTGGGAGACAAGAACTCATGACCGCGATGCTGAACGTCAAAGACCTCCGGGCATATTACGGGCAGGTCCAGGCGCTCCACGGCATGGAGTTCGCACTCGACGAAGGCAGCATGGTGACATTGCTCGGCGCGAACGGCGCCGGCAAGACCACGACGTTGCGCGCGATCTGCAACATGGTGCGCTCCACCGGCACGATCGAGTTCGAAGGCAAGCCATTGACCGGCAAGACCACGGAAAACGTGGTGCGGCTCGGCATCGCGCATGTGCCGCAGGGGCGCGGCACCTTCACCACGCTGACGGTCGAGGAAAACCTCCAGCTCGGTGCGATCAGCCGCAGCGACACCAAGAACATCCCCGACGATATCGAGCGGATGTACAACCACTTCCCGGTGCTCAAGCAGCGCCACACCCAGCAGGCCGGCACGCTATCCGGCGGTGAACAGCAGATGCTCGCGGTCGCCCGCGCGTTGATGTTGCGTCCCCGCTTGATGCTGCTTGACGAGCCCTCGTTCGGCCTCGCGCCATTGATCGTGCGGGATCTGTTCAAGATCCTCGGCAAGATCAACCGCGAGGACAAGGTCTCGATCCTGGTCGTCGAACAGAACGCGCAGCTCGCGCTGGAAATCGCCGACAAGGCCTATGTCATCGAAACAGGACGCATCGTGATGTCCGGCACAGCCGACGAGATCGCGAACAACGAAGACGTCCGCAAATCATACCTGGGTTATTGAGGGGACTATCATGGAGCTTTTTACCAACCAGGTGCTGGCCGGCATCGCCACGGGCGCCATCTACGCCTGCATGGCGCTGGCCGTGGTCATGATCTATCAGGCCATCGATCATCTTAATTTCGCTCAGGGCGAAATGGCGATGTTCTCGACGTTTATCGCATGGCAATTGATTCAGTGGGGCGTGCCTTATTGGGGCGCCTTCGTGCTGACGCTCGGCCTGTCGTTCGCGGGCGGCATCATCATCGAGCGCGCTTTGTTCAAACCGCTCGCCAACGCGCCTGTGCTCACCCACGTCGCGGGCTTCATCGCCTTGTTCGCGATCATCAACTCGGTGGCCGGTCTGACATGGGATTTCACCATCAAGCAATTCCCCACGCCGTTCGGTTCGTCGCCGTTCCTCGGCAGTCAGCTGATCTCGACGCATCAGGCCGGCATGATCGGGGTCACGATCGTTCTGCTGATCCTGCTGTTCTTCTTCTTCCGCTTCACGCGCGTCGGTCTCGCGATGCGCGCGGCGGCGGCGCAGCCTGAATCGGCTCGCCTCGTCGGCATCAACACCTCTTGGATGGTGGCGCTCGGCTGGGGCATGGCGGCGGCGATCGGTGCGATCGCCGGCATGCTTGTGGCGCCGGTTGTGTTCCTCGAACCGAACATGATGGGCGGCGTGCTGATCTACGGATTTGCCGCGGCCGTCGTCGGCGGGCTGACCAGCCCGCTCGGCGCGGTGGTCGGCGGCTTCCTCGTCGGCATCTTCGAGAACCTCGTCGGCACCTACATTCCGGGTGTCGGCAATGAACTCAAGCTGCCGATCGCGCTGGCGCTCATCATCAC
>JAQGJY010000226.1 GCA_028290325.1 Tardiphaga sp. | reverse complement strand
CGGGTGATGATGAAGTCCCGCACCGACGATTGCAGCGCCTTCGACACCCAGACATGATCGAGCCGGCGGCCACGATCATTCGCGGTCCAGTCCGGCGAGCGATAGCTCCACCACGTGTAGATTTTTTCCGACATCGCAATGCGGTCGCGCGCGACGTCGATCCAGCCGCCTTGTGCGATCACCGCGAGCAGCTTCTCGCATTCAATCGGCGTGTGCGACACGATCTTCAGCAATTGCTTGTGCGACCACACGTCATGCTCATGCGGCGCGACATTGAGATCGCCGACGAGGATGTGCCGCTCGCCCTCCAGCGGATGCAGCGGCGCGCAGTCCTTCATCTCGTCGAGAAAAGACAGCTTGTGCAGGAATTTCGGATTGAGCGCGGGGTCGGGTATGTCGCCGCCCGCCGGCACGTAAAAATTATGGACCTGCAGCGGCGCCGACAATCCGGCGCTCGCGCCGAGCCGCACGGTGAGATGCCGCGAGTCGATATTGTTGCAAAAGCTGCGGACGTTATGCGCCTCGAGCGGCAACTTCGAAATCACCGCGACGCCGTGATAGCCCTTCTGTCCGTTGATCGCGACGTGCTCGTAGCCGAGCTGCCGGAATCGCTTGAGCGGAAATGCATCGTCGGGACATTTGGTTTCTTGCAGGCACAGCACGTCGGGCTGAATCTCGGCGATCAGCTTGGCGACGAGATCAATGCGCAGGCGAACCGAGTTGATATTCCAGGTGGTGAGGGTGAGACGCATAAAGGGTTGCAATCCGAACGGACATTCGCCGCGGGCGTCGTCCCCCTCCCTTGTGGGACAGGGTGCCTGAGCGCGGCAAAGGCGGGGAGGGGTCAGCGTCTCGTTCGAACAAGACCCGGCACCCGGCCGCCTTCGGCCGATCCACCCTCTCCCACAAGGCGAGATGGAAAGAAAGTACCGCTTGCCTGCTTTACGTCAGCTACCCCGGCGGGGTCGCGTAATTGGTGAAGTCGATCTTGAACAGGTTGGGATCAGGCTTCTTCACCGTATCGAGATTGTAGACCGCCACCGTGGTGTCGTAGCCTTGCGGATCGGTCACGGTCCACTGCTTGAGCTGGTTGTCCTTGACGCCGAGCATCAGCATCAGCCGCGAGGTGCCGACCAGCGGATTCTTCTCTTCGATGGTGACGCTGATGTAGAGATCGTCGGCGGTGACGGTGACGACATTGGTGTCGCGCATCAAATCGATCTTGTCGGCGAGCAGGTAACGCAACGGCGTCTGCGACAACGGATAGATATCCTGCGTCGCCAGCTTGCGGTCGCGCACCGCCAGCGAATTGCCGTCGGCGATCATCGCGATCGGTGACGGCTGATCATATTCGAAGCGCACCTTGCCGGGCTTCTGGATGAAGAAATCGCCCTTGGTGCGGCTGCCGTCCGGGCCGATCTGCACGAAATTGCCGACCAGCGTGGAAAGCGAGGACAAGTAAGCCGAGACCTTGCCGGCCTGCGCCTTCTGGTTGGCGTCGAAGGTCGTGAACAGGCTCGCCGGTTTGTTGCGGCGCGGATCAGGAATCACGGGCTCCGGTGCCGCGCCGGCCGCCGGAGTGGCGCGCGGCTTCGACAGCGCCGGTTCGGCGGCGGCGAACTGCACGACGTCGCGCGTTTTCGGCGCGGGCTTCGGCAGCGGCACCGCCAGCGCGGACGTCGCCATCAGCGATACGGCGAGACCGGCCGCCAGAAAAAACGCCGTCGCGGCACGGATGGTCGAAGATGTGCTCACTGTCTGATCCTGCCCGGCGCGGTCGGCCGTTGTTACGCTGTCGTCCAACATCGTCTGTTCGAGCCCTAGGCGCTAAAGCGGCGCTGTGGCGTTTTCGCGACTTCCCAGATCAAAAGCCGCTTTCCTCTTCAGCGATCAGGATCTCGCGCTTGCCGGCGTGGTTCGGCTGACCGACGATGCCCTCGTTTTCCATGCGCTCCATCAACGACGCCGCCTTGTTGTAGCCGATCTGCAGGCGGCGCTGGATGTAGCTGGTCGAGGCCTTGCGGTCGCGCTTGACGATTGCCACGGCCTGCGAGAACAGATCGCCGGCGCCGCCGCCCTCGGCGCCCATGCCGGTGGAGTCGAACACCGCGCCGTCCTCGCCCTCGCCGGGCTCCTCGGCCGTGACGGCTTCGAGATATTCCGGCTGACCCTGCGTCTTGAGGTGGCGGACCACCTTCTCGACCTCCTCGTCGGACACGAACGGGCCGTGGACACGGCTGATGCGGCCGCCGCCGGCCATGTAAAGCATGTCGCCCTGACCGAGCAGCTGCTCCGCGCCCATCTCGCCTAAAATCGTCCGGCTGTCGATCTTCGACGTCACCTGGAAGGAGATGCGGGTCGGGAAGTTCGCCTTGATGGTGCCGGTGATGACGTCCACTGATGGCCGCTGCGTGGCGAGGATCACGTGCAGACCGGCGGCGCGGGCCATCTGCGCGAGGCGCTGCACCGCGCCTTCGATGTCCTTGCCGGCGACCATCATCAGGTCGGCCATTTCGTCGACGATGATGACGATATAGGGCAGCGGCTCGAGATCGAGCTTCTCGTCCTCGTAGATCGCCTTGCCGGATTCCTTGTCGAAACCGGTATGGACCGTGCGGGTGAGTTCCTCGCCTTTGTTCTTCGCTTCGAGCAGGCGGTTGTTGTAGCCGTCGATATTGCGGACCCCGAGCTTCGACATCTTCTTGTAGCGCTCTTCCATCTCGCGCACGGCCCATT
>JAQGJY010000424.1 GCA_028290325.1 Tardiphaga sp. | reverse complement strand
CGAAGCGACATGGACCGGGCGCATCTCTTCAGACCAATCCGGTTCCGCGTCGCCGCCGCGAAAGCCGCGCCATGAGCGCGGATACGCCGCGGCATATCCCGGTGCTCGGCCGCGAGGCCGTGGACGGGCTGGCGCCGCGTGACGGCGGCCTCTACATCGACGCGACCTTCGGTGCCGGTGGCTACGCGCGCCTGCTGCTCGATGTGCCCGGCACACAGGTGATCGGCATCGACCGCGACCGCACGGCGATCACCGGCGGCTTTTCGCTGGTCGAAGAATCACAAGGCCGGCTGACGTTGGTCGAGGATCGCTTTTCGAATATGGCCGACGTCTGCGCGTCTGAAGGCGTGACGGCCGTCGATGGCATCGTGATGGATGTCGGGGTCTCGTCGATGCAGCTCGATCAGGCCGAACGCGGCTTCTCGTTCCGGTTCGATGGCCCGCTCGACATGCGGATGGGACAACACGGTCCGAATGCCGCCGATCTGATCGCGACAGCCTCGGAAGCCGACCTCGCCAACATCATCTACATCTTCGGCGAGGAGCGGCATTCCCGCGCCGTGGCCCGGGCCATCGTCGCCGCGCGCAAAGACGCGCCGATCACCACGACCAAAGCTCTGGCCGACATCGTCGGCAAGGTCGTCTGGGCCAAACCGGGCGAGATCCATCCGGCGACGCGGACGTTTCAGGCGCTGCGGATTTTCATCAACGAAGAACTCGACGAATTGCATCTCGCGCTCGCCGCGGCCGAGCGATTGTTGAAGCCCGGCGGCCGCCTCGCTGTGGTGGCGTTTCATTCGCTCGAAGATCGCATCGTGAAAAATTTTCTGTCCGAGCGCAGCAAGGCCGGCAGCGGATCGCGGCATCTGCCGGATGTCGCGCAGGTCGCGCAGAGCTTCCGCGCCATCACCAAGCGTCCGATCACCGCCGGTGAGGCGGAAGTCACAGCCAATCCGCGCGCGCGCTCCGCGAAATTGCGCGTGGCCGAGCGCACCGACGCGCCGCCTGTCGCGCAAGCGGACCTGCCGGCGTGGCCAACTTTGGCCGACGTCATGAAAGGCGGATGAGATGCGCCTGATTCATCTCCTGGTCATTGGCGTGCTGGTCTTCGCGGCGGCTTATGTCTATCGCATCAAGATGGAATCGACCTCGCGCACCGAGCGCGTGCTGCGACTCCAGGCCGACGCGCGCGAGCAGCGCGAAGCCATCGCCGCGTTGCGCGCGGAATGGGCCAGGCTCGACGCGCCGATGCGACTACAGGGTCTGGCGGAGCGGCATCTGCCGCTGAAACCGATCGCCGCCAATCAGTTCGACCAGTTCAAGGCGCTGCCCGAGCGTCCGGCGAATTTCGCCAAGCCCGGCGACCCCGACCCGATCGGCGCGATGATCGACATCATCGATCCCGACATCATCACCGGATCGCTGCCGGCGCCGCCGATGACGAGCACGTCGCCGAAAGGCGCGGAGGATGAGCGTTGACCGATCAATCCCTCATGCGACTTCCTGTCCGCCCCGCCCTCAAGAAAGAGCCGTGGCGGCAGCGCCTGATCCGTGGCCTGTTGTACGGCCGCAACGTCGATCGCGCCGCCAAGGCGCGCGCCCGCGTCGGCTTCATGATGGTGGCGTTCGGCCTGATCTACGGCATCATCGCCGTGCGTCTCGTGATGTTCGCGGTCGGCGGCGAAGGCCACGGCGCGCGTCGCGGCGGCTCGGGTGACGCGATCGCGACCGCGCGTCCTGACATCGTCGATCGCAACGGCGCCATCCTCGCCACCGACGTGAAATCGCCGTCGCTGTTCGCCGAGCCGCGCCGCATCATCGACAAGGACGAAGCGATCGAGCTGTTGACCGCGACGCTGCCGGACCTCGACACCGGCGAAGCGCGCAGCCGCATCAACACCAAGAAGGGCTTCGTTTGGCTGAAGCGCGAAATCACGCCGCGCCAGCAGCAGGACATCCATCGCCTCGGCATTCCCGGCATCGGCTTTCTGCGCGAGAACAAGCGCGTCTATCCGAGCGGACCCGCAGTGTCGCATCTGATCGGCCTCGTCAACATCGACAACCAGGGCATCGCCGGCATCGAGAAATGGCTCGACACCAACGGCCTCGCCGACCTGCATCGCGCCGGCTTCGCGTCGGATCGTTTGCAGAAGCCGATCGAGCTCGCCGTCGATCTGCGCGTCGAGCATGCGCTACGCGACGAATTGCTGAAGGCGAAAGAAAAGTACAAAGCCAAGGCCGCGTCCGGACTGATTTCCAACGTCAAGACCGGCGAGATCGTCGCGATGGTCTCGTTGCCGGATTTCGATCCGAACAATCCGCGCGAGGTGCATGATCCGGACCGCATCAATCGTCTCACCACCGGCGTCTACGAAATGGGCTCGACCTTCAAGACGCTGACGCTGGCGATGGCGCTGGATTCCGGCAAGGTCAATCTCAACACGATGTATGACGCGCGTTATCCCTTGAGCTACGGCAAGTTCAAGATTCACGATACGCATCCGGTGCCGCGCCCGATCTCGCTCACGGAAGTGTTTACGTTCTCGTCGAACGTCGGTGCGGCGAAAGTCGCGCTCGGGCAGGGCGTCGAGGCGCATAAGGCGTTTCTGAAAAAGGTCGGCCAGCTTGATCGCTTGCGCACCGAATTGCCGGAAAGCGCGTCGCCGATCGTGCCGAAGCGGTGGGGCGAACTCAATACGATCACCATCGCGTTTGGTCACGGCATGGCGGTCGCGCCGTTGCAGGCGGTGATGGGCATCAATGCGATGATCAACGGCGGCATGTTGATTCCGCCGACCTTCCTCAAGCGCACCCAGGAAGAAGCCAATGCGATCGGCAAGCGCGTGGTAAAAAAGGAAACCAGTGACAAGATTCGTTACATGATGCGTCTCAATGCCGAAATCGGCACCGCGAAGAAAGCTGAGGAGCTTGCGAAGGGCTATTATCTCGGCGGCAAGACCGGCACGGCTGAGAAAGTCGTCAACGGCCGCTATTCGAAAAAGCAGGTGCTGAACTCGTTCACCGCCGTGCTGCCGATGGATAATCCGCAGTTTCAGGTGCTGGTGATGCTGGACGAGCCGAAAGCATTGCCCGAAACGCATGGCTTCATCACGTCGGGCTGGAATGCCGTTCCGCTCGGCGGCAAGGTGATCGCCCGCGTCGCCCCGTTGCTGGGGCTGGAGCCGCGATTTGACCTCGCGCCTGCGGATGGCCTCATTCTTGCGGCATCAAAGACGGCCCAGACCGGCCGCTGATTTGGTGGGCGGTCCTGTCTGTTGCGTTGCGTATCCCTGTTGGTTCGGATAGCAGCTTCCGGCGAGCCGCCTGTGTGGCCGCCACGCGCTGCGATGGATAGGCATGAGACTTCGCGAGCTATTCAACGACGATGTCGCCATCGATGGGGTGGCCTGCGAGATCGCCATCCGCGGGATCGCGATGGACAGCCGCGCCGTCAAGCCGGGTGATCTGTTTTTCGCGCTCTCCGGCACGACGACGAACGGCGCGCGCTTCATCGATCAGGCGATCGCGAACGGCGCGGTCGCGCTGGCCGGCGATCTCGAACCCGTGTTGTCGCAAGTGCCTTTCGTCAAGGTGAGCAATCCGCGCCAGGCGCTGGCGCTCGCCGCCGCGAAATTCTTTTGCCGCCAACCGGCGACAATCGCCGCCGTCACCGGCACCTCGGGCAAAACCTCCGTGGCGGCATTCACGCGGCAGATCTGGGCGGCGCTTGGGTTTCAAGCCGCGAGCATCGGCACGATCGGCGTCGTCGCGCCGAAGCGCTCGGTCTATGGGTCTCTGACGACGCCGGATCCGATCGCGCTGCATCGCCAGCTCGACGAGCTTGCAAGCGAGGGCGTCACGCATCTCGCCCTTGAGGCCTCGTCGCATGGGCTCGATCAGCATCGCCTCGACGGCATCCGCATCGCCGCCGCCGGCTTCACCAATCTGTCGCGCGACCACATGGATTATCATCCCGATGTCGCGCATTACCTGGGCGCCAAGTTGCGGTTGTTCTCCGATCTGGTGGCGTCCGATGGCGTCGCCGTGATCTCGGCGGATCACGAGCATTCCAAGGCGGTGATCGATACGGCGAAGCTGCGCAAATTGCGGATCATGACAATTGGCCGCCACGGCGATGCGATCCGGCTGCTCACTGCCGATATCGAAAATTTCGCGCAGCGGCTGACGCTCGAATATGACGGCAAAAAGCGCAATCTGCTGCTGCCTCTGGTCGGCCAATTCCAGATCGAGAACGCCCTGATCGCGGCGGGCCTGGTCATCGGTTGCGGCGGCGACGCGGACAAGACGTTTGCCGCGCTCGAACATCTCGATGGTGCGCCGGGCCGGCTGGAACGTGTCGGCGCGCGCCACAACGCGCCAATCTTCGTCGACTACGCGCACAAGCCCGACGCGCTCGAAAAGGCTCTGCAGGCGTTGCGGCCTTACGCGAAGCGCAAACTGGTCGTCGTGTTCGGCGCTGGCGGCGATCGTGATGCCGGCAAGCGGCCGTTGATGGGCGCAATCGCGCGCGACAACGCCGATCGCGTCATCGTCACCGACGACAATCCGCGCAGCGAGAATGCGGCGACGATCCGCGCCGCGATCATGGCCGAAGTTCCAAGCGCGATCGACATCGGCGATCGCGCGCAGGCGATCCGGGTGGCGATCGAATCATTGCAAGAGGGCGATGCCTTGCTGATCGCCGGCAAGGGCCATGAAACCGGCCAGATCGTCGGCGATCGCGTGTTGCCGTTCAGCGATCACGACGCCGCGCGTGCTGCCTTGAGGACGACATGACGCAACCACTTTGGACAGTCGACGCCATGATCGCCGCGATGCGAGCCGAGGTCTCGGGCGCGCCCCATGAGGCGATCACCGGCATCTCGATCGACAGTCGCAGCCTGATGCCCGGCGATGCGTATTTCGCGATCAAGGGCGACGTGCACGACGGTCACGCCTTCGTCGACTCGGCCTTGGCAAAAGGCGCCGCGCTCGCCGTCGTGGCGAAAGGCAAACGCGGCGACTTCGCCGCCGACGCGCGATTGCTTTTGGTTGATGATGTGCTGGCCGCATTGGAAGATCTCAGCCGCGCCTCGCGCGCACGGCTGTCCGGGCAGGTGATCGCGGTGACCGGCTCGGTCGGCAAAACCTCAACCAAGGAAATGCTGCGCGGCGTGCTGACCGCGCAAGGCGAAACGCATGCGTCGATCGCGTCGTTCAACAATCACTGGGGCGTCCCGCTGACGCTGGCGCGCTGCCCGGCGAC
>JAQGJY010000400.1 GCA_028290325.1 Tardiphaga sp. | reverse complement strand
CTCGCGCACAACATCCTTGCTGCCATCGGGCACCACCAAAACCGTCGTCATGCCGAGAGCGTGCGGCACCACCAGGTTGCGCGCGAGATCCTCGAACATCGCGGCGCGCGCCGGATCGACATCGTGCAGGCGCAAGAACTTGTCGTAGGTCGCGGGCGCCGGCTTCGGCTCGAGCTCGGCGGCGATGATGTCGAACACCGCCTCGAACTGTTCGGTGATGCCGAGTCGTTCCAGCACCTTGCCGGCATGGGCGCGGGAGCCATTGGTCAATATCAGCTTGCGGCCGGGCAACGCGGCGATCGCCGCGCCCATCGCCGGATTCGGCTCCAGCGGCGAATGGTCGATCTCATGGACGTAAGCGAGGAATTCGTCGGCCGAGATGCCGTGCTCGGTCATCATGCCGCGCATCGTGGTGCCATAGCGCCGATAATAATCCTTCTGCACCCTGTAGGCGTCGTCCTGGGCGATGTTGAGCGACCGCGCGACGAATTCGCGAATGCGGACATCGACCTGCTGCCACAGATTGACGTGATGCGGATACAGCGTGTTGTCGAGATCGAACACCCAGGTGTCGATATGAGCGAAGATGCGGGGGATGATGATTGTCATGGACAGGCGAAGTCGCTCTTTCTTCCCTCTCCGGTTGCGCGAGAGGGTGGATCGGTCAGCCGCGCGATTGCGCGACTTTGCTGGGCAAAGTCTCCCTCTCCCGCACGGGGGAGAGGGAAGGAGCGTTGTGCCCGCTGTTGAAACATCACGGCAGCGCGAATCGCAAGGTCTTGCCGCCGCCGCTGATATCGACCGGCGCGAAGCCGGTCGCCGACAGCCCGCGCCCGCCACAATCGCCTTGGTCAGCGACCTCGAATTTGCTTTCGCGCGTGCACAGCGTTTTGCCACCGCCCCAATTCAACGGACGATCCTTGACCCTGATCACGCGGTTCTCGGCATCGACCGCTTCGGCAAAACTGAAGATCTGTTTCGGCTGGCCGGTGACATCGGGATGCAGGCACTTGCCGGGCTCGATGCGATACCAGCCGCGACTGGTGACCACCTTGCCGTCGTCGGTCGCGACGGCGGCCATGACCTTGTGCGGGGTGTCGTTGCACCATGTCAGCCCGGTCGGCGATGGGACCTGCACGGCATTGACCATCGTCTCGAAAAAGTTTGGCGCGTTGACGACGTCGTTGCCGAGACCACGGCTTTTCAGAAATGCCGCCAGCGCGCTTTGCGTCTTCGGTCCATCCACGCCATCGATCGGCGCCGCATCGTAGCCCGCGATCACCAGCAGGCGCTGAATCGCGGCGAGCTTGGCCTGTTCGTCGTCATATTCGCTGTCTTCGGCCAGATAGGCGACAAGATGGCCGTCGTCGGTCTGCGTCGGCTTGATCGCGGTGAATGGCGCCGGCGTCTGGCCGCTGCGGCATTGCCGGGCGGCGGCGATGACGAAATTATCCGGCGCGATGCACAACGTGTCGGCGCCGCTTTGTGGCAGCGGCGACGCGCCATAGACGCCGAGCGCCCGGGCATTCAACAAGATGCGATCCGCCGTCAGCGCGCCTTGCAACACGACGCGGCATTGCGCGGGATCGATGCGAAACCAGCCGCGTGTCGCGGTGGCGCTCTTGTCATCGATGCCGATCGCGGCCTCGATGACGTAGCTCATGCGGTTGCAGAGCTTGAGATCGGCAAAAGCCGAGGATGGGACGCCGAGCAATCCGAGGAACGCGAGCATCATTGCCCGGCAAGGGCCCGACTTTGCGCTTGAGGGCCGGGCGATCCAGTATCGCGCTACGGCCAAGGCCAACTTCAGAGGAGCGAAATACCGGGTCATCCGCCGTGGCGGATGATGACTGTCGTGCGTGGTCCGATCCGTGTTCACTTATAAATCAGCGTGCCCGTGCCCTGATTGGTGAAGAGTTCGAGCAGCACCGCATGCGGCGTCTTGCCGTCGATGATGACGACGCCTTCGACGCCTTGTTCGAGCGAATAGATGCAGGTCTCGACCTTCGGGATCATGCCGCCGGAAATCGTGCCGTCGGCGATCAGCTTGCGGGCTTCCTTGACCGATAGTTCCGAAATCAGCTTCCTCGACTTGTCGAGCACGCCCGGCACGTCGGTGAGCAGCAACAGCCGCTTGGCCTTCAAGGCGCCGGCAACGGCGCCGGCAATGGTGTCGGCATTGTCGTTGAAGGTCTGGCCGGTTTTCGACGTCGCCAGTGGAGCCAGCACCGGAATCAGGTCGTGGCCGATCAACTGGTTCAGCAGCGTCAGATCGACGTTGTCAGGCTCGCCGACGAAGCCGAGATCGATGACGCGCTCGATATGCGAATCCGGATCGACCATGGTCCGTGTGGCCTTCGAGGCCGTGACCATGTTGCCGTCCTTGCCGCATAGACCGACCGCCTTGCCGCCGGCTTCGTTGATGTAGCCGACGAGCTGCTTGTTGATCGAGCCGGCGAGAACCATCTCGACGATCTCGATCGTCGTGGCGTCGGTGATGCGCAGCCCGGCCGCGAATTCCGATTTGATGCCGAGGCGGTTGAGCATGGTCGCGATTTGCGGCCCGCCGCCGTGAACGACGACCGGATTGATCGCGGTCTGCTCCAGCAGCACGATGTCGCGCGCGAAGGCCTTGGCGAGGTCTTCGGCGCCCATCGCGTGGCCGCCATACTTGATGACGATGGTTTCCTCATCATACCGCTGCATGTGCGGCAGCGCTTCCGACAGGATGCGGGCTTGATCGAGCGGAGTGATATGCGGCGCGTCGGTCATGAAGCGGGTCTCACGGACTGCGATGTGCGGCGGGTTCTATCTGATTGCGATGACGACGCAAAGCAGGGAAGTTGCAAGATCAGCCGCGGCGCGGCCACAGCGCCGCAACCGCCAGAACCAGCCAGCTGACGATCAGCAAGCTGCCGCCGGTCGGCGCCGCCATCGGAAACAGCGCGTGGTCGAGATAGACGCGCATCGACAGGTCGCCGGCGAACAGGCCGGCGCCGACGACGAAGCTGAAGGCCGCGACGAGCCCAAGTGACAATTGGATGACGCGGCGCACGGCGAGCAGGATCGTCACCAGCACGGCCGGCGCATGAAACAGCAGCATCGACGAGGCCGGCGCCAGGCGGGAGGCGTCGCCCTGATGCGCGGCGGCGGCGGCGAGCGCGACGCCGGCGGCGCCCATCAGGCCGGTCAGCGCGATCAGCACGCGATAGAGCACGGTGGACGTCATGCCCGCTCTTTCAGAAGTTTGACCATCGCGGCGCGCAGCTCCGGCATGCCCGCGCCGGTGCGCGACGAGGTCAGCAGGATTTCGGGGAAGGCGGCGGGGTGCTTGAGCAAAGCGGTGCGCGTCGCGTCGGCGGTGGCGGCCAGTTCGCCGGCCTTGACCTGATCGGCCTTGGTCAGCACCACCTGATAGCTGACGGCGGATTTGTCGAGCGTCTTCAGCACGGTCTCATCGACATCCTTGAGGCCGTGGCGGCCGTCGATCAGCACATAGACGCGGGCGAGGCTGCTGCGGCCTTGCAGGAAGGAATGGATCAGCCGCGTCCACGACATGACCTTGGTCTTGGGCGCGGAGGCATAGCCGTAGCCGGGCATATCGACGAGACGCAGATTGGACTCGGGCGGGCCGTCGAAGAAGATCAGCTCCTGCGTGCGGCCGGGCGTATGCGACGTTCGCGCCAGCGCGTTGCGGCCGGTCAGCGCGTTGATGAGGCTGGATTTGCCGACATTGGAGCGGCCGGCGAAGGCGACCTCGAGTCCAGCCATCGGCGGCAGCGTTTCGATCGAGGGCGACGCCCAGATGAATTGCCAGTCGCCGGCGAACATCTTGCGGCCCTGTTCGATCAGCTTCGCATCGTCATCGGAGGTCATGCGAAGGGGCTTTCTGTTGTCGTCCGTGCCAGCCGACGGAGGGTCGGCGCTTGCCGGCCAGTGTCGCGCGCGGCAATCCAGCTCCTGGCGTTCAAGAACACTGAATTGCCGCGTCGGGAGGTTCTCGCCAGCGAGCTGCGTCCCTCCTGGCGATGACGGTTTCGCCTTAGGTCTTCTTCTCGGCCGGCTTTTTCGCGAACGTCGATTTGACGTTGTCGAACAGTTCAACCTTCACGCCGTTGCGGCGCATGATGAAGCCCTGCTGCAGGACCGAGAGCAGGTTGTTCCAGGCCCAATAGATGACGAGACCGGCCGGGAAGCCCGCCAGCATGAAGGTGAAGATCAACGGCATCCAGTCGAAGATCAACTTCTGCGTCGGGTCCGGCGGCGTCGGATTGAGCTTCATCTGGAACCACATCGTGATGCCCATGATGATCGGCCAGATGCCGAGCGCGAGGTAATGGCCGAGCACCGGAATCTGCGTCGGATCGACCGGAATCAGGCCGAACAGATTGAACAGGTTGGTCGGATCGGGCGCGGACAGATCCTTGATCCAGCCGAAGAACGGCGCGTGGCGCATTTCGATCGTGACGAACAGCACCTTGTAGAGCGAGAAGAACACCGGGATCTGCAACAGCACGGGAAGACAGCCGGCGACCGGATTGATCTTCTCCTTCTTGTAGATCTCCATCATCTCCTGCTGCTGCTTCATCCGGTCGTCCGGATAACGCTCCTTCAGCGCGGCCAATTGCGGCTGTACCGCCTTCATCTTCGCCATCGAGGCATAGGACTTGTTGGCGAGCGGGAAGAAGATGAACTTCACCAGCACCGTGACCAGCAAGATCGCGACGCCGAAATTGCCGAACAGCAGGAAGAAGAAATCGAGCGCCAGGAACATCGGCTTGGTGATGAAGTGGAACCAGCCCCAGTCGATCAGCAGATCGAAATGGTTGAGGCCGAGCTGCGTGTTGTACCCGCCGAGATTCGCGGCGAACGGGAAATTGATGCCGACGACGCGGGCCTCCTTGGCGCCCGCGAACAGCCGCGCATTGGCGGTGCCGGTGCCGCCGATCGCGATGGTCTGCGGGTCTTGCAGATAATCGGTCTGGTAGGTGCGGACGGCGCCGACGAGATTTGACGAGAACCGCGCCTGCAACTGCGCCGTGGTGTCGGGCAGCAAAGCCGCCGCCCAGTATTTGTCGGTCATGCCGAGCCAGCCGTTGGTGACCTTGAAACTCACCGCCTTGGCGTCGTCGATTTTCTTGTAGCCGTATTCCTGCAAGCCCTGATCGCCGAGATAGCCGACGAGGCCTTCATGCAGGATGTAATAGCCGGAGACATGCGGCGTGCCGTGGCGCGAGATCAGCGCGAACGGATACAGCGTGACCGGGGCGGCGCCGACATTGCTGACGTCGTCCTTGATCGTGAACAGGAACTTGTCGTCCACCGCGATCGTGCGGCGGAAGGTCAGGCCCTCGCCGTTATCGTATTTGATGGTGACGGGGCTGCTCGGGGTCAGCGCGCTGTTGCCCTCCTGCTGCCACTGCGTGTTCTGGTCCGGCATCTTGACCGAGGTGCCGGCGGCGGCGACCCAGCCGAATTCGGCGTAATACGGTTCCGCGGTGCCGGATGGCGAGAACAGCACGATCGGCGGCGACTTCTGATCGACGGTGACGCGGAATTTGTTCAGTTCGAGATCGTCGAGGCGCGCGCCTCTCAGCGAGATGCTGCCGTTGAGTTGGGGCGTCTCGATCTTGATGCGCGACGCGGCGGCGATCGCGGCTTCGCGGCTGACCGGCGGCTGCGCGGTGGCGTTGGTGATCGCGGGGCCGGTCGAAGGCGTCGTGGAGCCCGGCTGGGGCGGCGTGCTGCCGGGTGTCGCGCCTGGTGACGCATTGGGCGTCGCGGTTGGCGCCGGGCTCTGGAGCTGCTTCTGCGCCTGCTCGGTGGCGCGCTGCTTCTCCATCTGCGGAATGTTGAAAAAGAATTGCCAACCGATCAGCACGAGGCCTGACAGAATGACGGCGAGGATGGTGTTGCGATTATCGCTCATGATCTCAGATCTCGCATCGTTCGGGTCTCGTCAGTCGGGTCGGGCGCGGCGAGCGGTTGAACGCTCGTCCGCCGGAAGGCTTCAGGGCTGCGGTTTCGGCGCGCGCGCGAGGCGCGACAGCGCCGTCTTGAGATCGTCGAGCATCACGGCGAAGCCGCGGTGCAGCGCGGCCCTGCGGCCGACTAGCACATAATCGCTGTGGGGTCGCATGGATTGCGGCTCGACGCGCTTCACCAGTTCGCGAAGCCGGCGCTTGATCCGGTTGCGTTCGGTCGCGGTGCCGTTTTTCTTGGTAACGGTAAAGCCGATCCGGATCGGGCCGTCATCGGCGCGGGCGCGGCTCTGCACCACGAAGGCAGGCGCGTTCATGCGCGGCCCATTGGCAGCGGCGAGAAAGTCCGCGCGCTGCCGTAACCGATCCATGATGAGGTCTCGGACAGGGCGTGTCAGATTTTCCGTTCAGGCGCTCAGGCGCTTGCGGCCGCGCGCGCGGCGGGCGGCGAGAACCTTGCGACCACCGACGGTGGCGAGGCGGGCGCGGAAGCCGTGGCGGCGCTTGCGGACCAGTTTGCTGGGTTGATATGTGCGCTTCACGGGCCGTTCTCCGCAGACATGGCATCGCTCAACGCAGACGCCGTCAGAAATTGAATGTCATGAAAGTCCGATGATGCGGCTTGAGATGAAGCCTGCGACCGTTTGAACCTCGCCCGGAAAGCCGAGTAAAGCCCACTGCGGCCGCACCCGGGGAACCGGGCCATCGCGGACAGTTGGCGCGGCTTATACGGGAGCGTCCGAAATTCGTCAATCTGGCGCGGCGTGGTTTCGACGCATGGCGCAACGACCACAATTGCGATCGAATCGCCCGGCAGTCTGGCGGCGGTCGGCGCGACGTCCGCGACCTGATCGAAGAGATCCGTCACTCGCGGATCGGGAACCGGGCTACCTTGTTCGCCATGACGCAGAGCACCGCCACGCGCGTGACGCCGACCAAGCCCGCCGCATGGCGCGCGCGGCTGTGGCCGCTCGGCCTGTCCGGCAAGCTGCTGCTGCTCACGATTCCGCTGGTGATGATCGCGGAAGTCCTGATCTACGTGCCGTCGATCGCCAATTTCCGCATCAACCGGCTCAACGACCGGCTCGCGGCCGCCAATACCGCCGCTCTGGTGCTGGATGCCGCCCCGCTCGGCATGGTGCCGGAATCGCTGTCGCGGCAGATTCTCGAGAGCATCGGCGCGCGCGCGGTGGCCATCAAGATGGGCCAGCAGCGCCGCCTGCTGGCCAGCGCCGATCTGCCGTCGAAGATCGATCACGACGTCGATATGCGGGCGATGACGGCGTGGTCGGCGATCTACGAAGCCTTCGAGGTGATGCTGGAAACCGGCAACCAGGCGATTCGCGTGATCGGACCGGCGCCGGGCGGCGCCCAGTTCATCGAGGTGGTGATCGACGAATTGCCGCTGCGGCAGGCGATGTATCGGTTCTCGCGCAACGTCCTGCTGCTGTCGCTGGTGATCGCGATACTGACGGCGGCCTTGGTCTATTTCGCGCTGCATTATCTGTTCGTGCGGCCGATGCGCCGCTTGACCGCCAATCTCGTCGGCTTCCATGAGAATCCGGAGAGTTCCGCGCGCATCATCGTGCCGAGCCGGCGCGGCGACGAAATCGGCGTCGCCGAGCGCGAATTGAGCGACATGCAGCGCGATTTGGTGTCGATGTTGCATCAAAAGAGCCGACTTGCGGCGCTTGGGCTCGCGGTGTCGAAGATCAATCACGATCTGCGGAATCTGCTGGCGTCATCACAGCTGTTGTCCGATCAGCTCGCCAGCGTCCCCGACCCGCGCGTGCAGCGATTCGCGCCGAAGTTGATGCGCTCGCTGGAGCGCGCCATCGCCTTCTGCCAGTCCACGTTATCGTATGGCCGGGCGCAGGAGGCGCCGCCGGATCGCCGCATGCTTTTAGTTGAGCCGGTCGTCAACGAGGTTCGCGAATCGGCCGGGCTCGCGACCGATGCCTCGATCGCCTGGGTCAATGCGATCGAGCGCGGGCTGATGATCGACGCCGATCCGGACCAGCTGTTTCGGAT
>JAQGJY010000358.1 GCA_028290325.1 Tardiphaga sp. | reverse complement strand
GATCGAGTTCGGGCGAGTATTCCGCGCCGTCGCGCAGTTCGGATTCGAGAGTGGATGGGAGAATGGACGTCATTGTCACCAGCGTTGCATGCGGAAGGATCGGGTAGGGTTCAGCTGCGCTCACGGGTCGGATGGAGGTGCGCGGCGAATTTGCCCAGCAAGCCCCAGAACGACTCGTCATTGATATAACCGTTGATGCGCCCGATCTCGTGGCCGTTGTCGATCACGATGAAGGTCGGCGTGTAAATGACGGGAGACGCAAGCGCGAAGTCGGTCGGTTTGTCGCGGTCGATGTCGATGCGGCGGAGCGGAAGCAGTTTGGCCTCGTCGGTCTTATTGTAGATCGGCGCGATCTCGCGGTCCCAGCGCTGGCACCAGACGCAGCCGGCCCGCTCGAACATCACCAGTTCGGCCGCGCGCGCGATGCGGCTCGCGCCGATCGCTGCGGCCAGAATCACAAGCGCAATCGCCAAAGATTTCAACGGTCCAGCTTCAAACATGTGCTACATATACACGCATTCGAATGTTTCTGCCAATTCGGTCGCGCCGTGGTGTCATCCATCTCATTTCTAAGCGCGTTGGGAGCGGGGCTGCTGTCGTTTCTATCGCCCTGCGTGCTGCCACTGGTGCCTCCCTATCTGTGTTTTCTGGCCGGCGTCAGCCTTGACGACCTGACGCGGCGGGATGCCCAAGCAATGTGGACACCGAACGGCCGGGTGGTCGCGTTGGCCTTTGCCTTCGTGCTCGGCTTCGCCACGGTGTTCGTTGCGCTCGGCGCGTCCGCGTCGCTGATCGGCAAAGCCGTCACGACACATTTCCAGACCTTGGGCCTCATCGCCGGGCTCATGATCATCGGCCTCGGCCTGCATTTTCTGGGCGTGTTGAGGATCGGTCTGTTGTTTCGGGAGGCGCGCTTTCAGACCGTGCGTGCGCCCGCCGGCATTGTCGGGGCCTATCTGGTCGGGCTCGCCTTCGCCTTTGGTTGGACGCCGTGCGTCGGCCCGGTGCTGGCGGCGATCCTGATGGTCGCCGCTGTCGATGGCTCGGCCGCGCAGGGCGCGTTGCTGCTCGGCGCCTATGCGCTCGGCATCGGCATCCCGTTTCTGCTGGCGTCCTTGTTTTCCGCGCTGTTCATGCGCTTGATGGTCAGATTGCGGGGCCACATGCGCGCCATCGAGTTGGCGATCGGCGGCGCGTTGGTGACGACGGGCGTGCTGTTTCTGACCGGCGGGATGCCGCGGATCGCAGGCTGGCTGCTGGAGGCGTTTCCCGCGTTCGGATCGATCGGGTGAGGAGGTCGTGATGCGCCACTGCAGGCACTTGATAACGCGACGACATGCGCTCGCAGCCATAAGTGCCGCCGCGATCGGTCTGCGCTCGGCTTCGCCGGGATTTGCGAACCCCCGGCTCAGCGATGACGGGCTCTACCAGATGGGCTGGTATCTCGAGAGTTTTCTCGATCTGTCGGACGACCTTGCTGGCGCCACCGCGAAGGGCAAGCGCTTCGCGATCATGTGGGGCCTGAAAGGCTGCCCGGCCTGCAAGCGAATGCACATGGTGCATATGATGGATCCGAAGATCGAAAGCTACGTGCGCGACAATTTCGAGATCCTGCATCTCAACCATATCGGCGCGCGCGAGGTGACCGATTTCGACGGCCACAAGCGCGGGGAGAAGGCCCTCGGCGAATCCTATGGCATCCGCTTCACGCCGACGATTCAGTTTTTTCCTGAGACGATGGCGGGCCTGACATCGAGCGGGCAGGGCCGCGAAGTCGCCCGCATGCCGGGCCTGCTGGAGCCACGGGACTTTCTCGCGATGTTTCGCTACGTCCGCGAGAAGGGCTACGAGCAGTCGCCGTTTCCGGATTGGTTGAAGCGACAGGCCTGATTTTAGAAATCCAGTTTGTCCTGCACGGCGGCAATGCCCGCTTTCGCGCAGGCTTCATCCGCATCGCCGCCCGGCGCGCCGGACACGCCGATGCCGCCCAGCACGCTGCCGCCGGCCTCGATCACCAATCCGCCGCCGATCATCACGACGTTCGGTAATTGCCGTAGCCCAGCCTGCATCATGCCCGGCTGGCTGAGCGCGTTGAGCTCGGTGGTGCTGGTGCGAAACGATGCCGACGTCCAGGCCTTGCCGGTCGCGGTCGGCGGCGTGTGCGGCCCGGCGAAACGATCGCGCAGCAGAACCTGCGGATGACCGAAGCGATCGACCACCGACACCGCGACCTGGAAGCCGCGCTTCTGGCAATCGGCCAAGGCGGCGCGCGCCGCGTCGAGCGCCAGATCGAGGCTGAGCGACTTGTAGGTGACGGTCGCCTCCTGCGCGCCCGCTGAGATCGGCGCGACAAGGGCGATCGCGGATACCAAACAGATTCGTAACATCAGGCTTGGCCCTTTCGGCATGTCACCGCGTCGCTATTTGTTGATCGGCGAGTCGGGATCGAACAGGAATGCGACGATGTCCTTGATCTGCTGTTCGTTCAAAACCTTGTTGGCGCCAAAGCGCGGCATGTTCGAGCAGGCCAGCACGGCCTGGGAATTATACACCTTGGTGTAGGCGTCCCTGATTGCCGCCGGATCGTAGTTCCGGTCCCTGCCATAATGCGTCAGGCTCGGGCCGAGCGTGCCGTAACTCACTTCCTGCTGCTCCATCTGGTGACAGGCGTAGCAATTGCCGCCGGCGGCGGTGTCCGGAGGGTCGGAGAA
>JAQGJY010000356.1 GCA_028290325.1 Tardiphaga sp. | reverse complement strand
CGGCATCTGCGGCGAACATGGCGGCGATCCGGCCTCGGTGGCGTTCTGCCACGACATCGGGCTCGACTACGTGTCCTGCTCGCCCTATCGCGTGCCGATCGCCCGCCTCGCGGCGGCACAGGCGGCCCTGGGCAAGGCGGTGTCCAGTCAGGCTTGAGGCAAGCGAGGGTAGCGGTCCGACCCTTCGCCGTCTCGGCGGCGTCATCGCGCCAGGCGGCGATCGCATACGCCACTGGCAACGCTCCGTGATACGTGACCCTCCACCGTGGAGCGTCACGGCGCACCGCGTGGTGCGCGTCTTGCTGAAAATCTCGTCTACAGCACCTTTCCTGGATTCATGATCCCGAGCGGATCGATCATCGCCTTGATGCCGCGCATCAAGTCGATCGCGACTTTGTCCTTCACGCCCGGCAGTTCGTCGCGCTTCATCACGCCGATGCCATGCTCGGCCGAGATCGAGCCGCCCATGCGCATCACGATCTCGAACACGACCGCATTGACCTCGTGCCATCGCGCCAGAAAAGCCGCGCTGTCACCGCCGATCGGCTGACTGACGTTGTAATGAATGTTGCCGTCGCCGAGATGTCCGAACGGCACGGGTCGGCTGCCGGGAATGAGCTTGACGACGGCGGCGTTGGCCTCGGCGATAAAATCCGGCACCGCGGCGATCGGCACCGACACGTCGTGCTTGATCGAGCCGCCTTCAGGCTTCTGCGCCGGCGAGATGACCTCGCGTAATTTCCAGAACGCGGCGCGCTGCGCGCCGTTGGCGGCAATCGTCGCGTCGGCGATCACGCCATCGTCGAGGCCGCGCTCCAGAATGGATTCCAGCGTCGCCAGTGCGTCCTCACGCGCCGACGAGACTTCAAAAAGCACGTACCATGGATGACGCTCGCCGAGCGGATCGCGAATGTCGGTGCCGTGCTTGACGCAGAAATCGATGCAGATTTCCGCGAGCAGTTCGAAGCTTGTCAGCGACCCAGCGGCTTCGCCCTGCGCGATTTGCAAGAGCCTCAGCGCATCGGCGACCGACTGCAATCCGACGAACGCCGTTTCGACCGCGCGGGGCCTTGGAAACAACTTCAACGTCGCGGCGGTGATGATGCCGAGCGTCCCTTCGGCGCCGATGAAAAGATCACGCAAGTCGTAGCCGGTATTATCCTTCTTCAGCTTCGAGAGCGCGTTGAGAATCCGGCCGTCAGGCAGCACGACCTCCAGACCAAGGGCCATTTCACGCGCCACGCCGTAAGCCAAAGCGGCGGTGCCGCCCGCATTGGTGGAGAGATTGCCGCCGATCGTGCAGCTGCCCTCCGCGCCGAGTGACAGCGGGAACAGCCGATCGACGTCCGCCGCCCGTTGCTGCGCCGTCTGCAACACCAGGCCGGCCTCGACCGTCATGGTGTTGGATTGCGTGTCGATGTCGCGCACCTTGTCCATGCGGCGCAGCGAGATCACCACTTCGCCATGATGCGGCGTCTGGCCGCCGACCAGGCCGGTATTGCCGCCCTGCGGCACGATCGCAATATTGTGCGTGGTGGCGAGCTTACAGATCGCGGCGACCTCCGCCGTCGAACCCGGCCGCAACACCAGTGGCGAGCGACCCTGAAACAGATTGCGTTCCTCCGTCACGTACGGCGCGACGTCATCCGCCAGCGTTAGCGCATATTTGTCGCCGACGATGGCGGTGAACTGCGCGATCAACTCGGGTGAGAGCTGCGGCGCGGTGTGCTGGGGATTGATGGTCATTGGCTTTCCCGGGTCGTGTTCGTGTCAGGCGGCGGCGCGGCGCAGCCTGTCATTGATGGCTTCGCCGAGACCATAATGCGGAATCGGCATGACGGCGATGGTTGCCGCGCCGTCGGCGTCGAGTTGTCGAAGGTGGCCGAACAAATGCGCGGCGGCCTCGACCAGATCGCCGGATGGCGACAGATTGAGCATCGCGCGAGGCCTGCCGGCGAGCGGCGGGCCAAAGGCAAGGAGCGCTTCCCGCGGAGCGACAGTTATCGCATCAAGTCGGACCAGCGCGCGCGGCGCATAGTGCGAGGTCAGCATGCCCGGCGCCCGCGGCCGTTCGGAATCGGACGTCGCGATCGCGAGCGGGTGTCCGAGCACGGCCTCGATCGTTTCGCGAGCCACGCCGCCCGGCCGTAAGAGGGTCGGCGTATCGAGGCAGGCGACGATGGTCGACTCGACGCCGACATCGACACCGCCACCATCGACGATCAGGTTGATCCGGCTATCGAGATCAGCCAGGACATGGGCTGCTGTGGTCGGTGAGACATGGCCCGAGCGATTGGCCGACGGAGCCACGACCGCGCCGCCGAAGGCGCGCAGCATGGCGTGCGCAAAGGGATGCCGCGGCACGCGAATCGCGACGCTGTCGAGCCCCGCGGTGGCGAGAGCGGTGACGTCGCAGGCGCGCGTTTTCGGCAGCACCAATGTCAGCGGCCCCGGCCAAAACGCCTCCGCCAACCTCATTGCATCCGGGTTGAAGACGGCCCGGTCTCGCGCGGCTGCGAGATCGACGACATGGGCGATCAACGGATTGAAAGCCGGGCGGCCTTTGGCCTGATAAAGGCGCGCCACGGCGCCGGCATTGGCGGCGTCCGCGCCGAGCCCGTAGACGGTTTCGGTCGGAAACGCGATCAGGCCGCCGGCGCGTAGGTGATCCGCGGCTTCGGCCGCGGCGCGCGGGCCGGTCCCGATCAAACGGGTGGTGAGCGCCACATCCATGAGCTTGCTATCGACCTCCGCATCGCGACCCGCAGGTGATTAGCAGTTTTGCCGCTCGATCGCGCCAGTTTTGTCGGCCCGCCACAGACGGCGCGATCTCTGCCACGGGGGTGTTGCGGTCTGCCAAACCCAAGGCTATAAGCCGCCTTCTTGTCGGAGTGTGGCTCAGCCCGGTAGAGCACTGCGTTCGGGACGCAGGGGTCGCAGGTTCAAATCCTGCCACTCCGACCATACTTTCTGCACCTGCTGATCCGTACCGGGACAGCGATCGGGACAGATACGACGAAGTGGACGATCGGCAGTGCCGGATCGCGCTTCGTATCGCCCAGCTTCACGCCATGTCATTCGACACCGCCTGTACGGTCGCGCGCCTCGTACGCGATGAGCCACGTCGCGGTTCACAGTCCATCGACGGCTCGCCCGTGACATGGATGGAGAAAGCCCCGACGCGCAATATCTCGGCGTGTCCCCCGAGGATAAGGCCATGCCGGCGCGGACGGAACGTTAGCGGACGGGGCATGTTTGCAAATCCGCGGATGGCGCGACGAGCAGTGCATTTCGCTTCCATCGATAGGACGCGGGAATGACGTCGATGCCATCCGATTTGACCCGAAGAGACCTTCTTGCCGCTGCCATCGTCACCGGCGGAACCGCAATCGGAGCTGAGTTGATGCCTCATGCAATACCAGACGCGGCGGCACAGAATCCCGCCTCGCTCTCGCTTGTTGCCAATGTGTCGCTGAACATAAACGGGGCGGTGCATCGCCTGGCGCTGGATCCAAGAACGACTCTTCTCGATACCTTGCGTGAGCATCTGCATCTCACCGGATCGAAGAAAGGCTGCGACCACGGCCAGTGCGGTGCGTGCACCGTGATCGTCGAGGGTCGCCGCATCAATTCCTGCCTGACACTGGCGGTGATGCACGAAGGCGATCGGGTCACGACCATCGAAGGACTCGGTACGCCCGACAATCTGCATCCCATGCAGGCGGCATTCGTGAAGCACGATGGCTATCAGTGCGGCTACTGCACGCCGGGCCAGATCTGCTCCGCCGTTGCCGTCTTGGATGAGATCAAGGCCGGGATTCCAAGCCACGCCACCGCGGATCTGACAACCGCTCCAGCGGCGACAACCGACGAGATCCGCGAACGCATGAGCGGAAACATATGTCGTTGCGGCGCCTATTCGAACATCCGCGAGGCAATCACCGAAGTCGCCGGGGGCAAAGTATGAAGCCGTTCACCTATGAGCGAGCGCGTTCGCCGGCCGATGCCGCCGCCGCGGGCCGCATGCCGAACGCCAAGTTCATCGCGGGCGGCACAAATCTGCTCGACCTGATGAAGTTGCAGATCGAAACGCCGTCCCATCTCATTGACGTCAATGGATTGGGGTTCGACAAGATCGAGCCAGCGTCGGACGGCGGGTTGCGAGTGGGCTCTCTCGTGCGCAATACCGACCTCGCGGCGGACGAACGCGTCCGCCGCGACTATGGCGTGTTGTCACGGGCGCTTCTTGCTGGCGCCTCGGGCCAGCTCCGCAACATGGCGACGACCGCGGGCAACCTGCTCCAGCGAACGCGGTGCCCTTATTTCTACGACACCAACATGCCGTGCAATAAACGCCGGCCCGGCTCGGGCTGCGCGGCGATTGGCGGCGTGTCGCGGCAGCTCGCCGTCATCGGCGCGAGCGACGCGTGCATTGCGACGCATCCGAGCGACATGGCGGTCGCCATGCGCGCCCTCGACGCGACCGTCGAAACCGTCCGGTCAGACGGCAGCCAGCGCAGCATCGCGATAGCGGATTTTCATCGGCTTCCGGGCGATGCTCCACATGTGGACACAACGCTCGAGGCCGGTGAGCTGATCACGGCGGTGAACCTGCCAAAGCCGCTGGGCGGCAAACACATCTATCGCAAGGTACGTGATCGGGCGTCCTATGCCTTTGCGCTGGTGTCAGTCGCGGCGATCGTCCAGCCCGACGGAACTGGGCGAGTGGCGGTCGGTGGCGTGGCGCACAAGCCTTGGCGGGTGGAGCCGGCGGAAGCCGAGCTGCCGCGTGGCCCCAGGGCCGTCACAGCGCGCTTGCTGGAAGGCGCCAGGCCGACAGCCGACAATGCGTTCAAGATTCCGCTGGTCGAGCGCACGATCGCCGCAGTGCTGGCGGAAGCGAGGGCATGACATGAAATTCGAGGTCGCCGCGACAACGAACCCCATCGATCAACTCAAGGTCATCGGTAAGCCGACCGACCGCATCGATGGACCGCTCAAGACGACTGGCACCGCGCCTTACGCCTACGAACGTCATGATGTGGTGCCCAACCAAGCCTATGGTTTCATCGTGGGCAGCGCCATGGCCAAAGGCCGCATCGGCACGATCGACAGCAACGCTGCCAAATCGGCGCCGGGCGTGATTGCAGTCGTCACTACCCTCGACTGCGCACCGCTCCCGAACGGGCCGATGAACGTCGCCAACTTGTTCGGCGGCCCTGATATCCAGCACTATCATCAGGCCGTCGCCATCGTCGTGGCCGAGTCTTTCGAGCAGGCGCGCGACGCCGCGTCCCTGATCCGCATCGCATATGTCCCGGTTCATGGCCAATTCGATCTTGCCGCCGCGGCGCCGCACGCGCCGCTGTATGGCGGTGATAGCGG
>JAQGJY010000329.1 GCA_028290325.1 Tardiphaga sp. | reverse complement strand
GGTGAGGCCCTTTTTGGTCGCGGTCAATTCCTTCGGCGTCACCAAACGCGACGCCTGCGCGATGTTGACCGGGAACCCCTTGAAGCGATCGGTGAAGGTCCGCGTGTGTTGCCGCGCCAGCAACGTCGTCGGCACGACGATCGCGACCTGTTTGCCTTCCATCGCCACGGCGAAGGTCGCGCGCAGCGCCACCTCGGTTTTGCCGAAACCGACGTCGCCGCAGATCAGGCGATCCATCGGCTTGCCGCTTTCAAGATCGCCGAGCGAGGCGGTGATCGCCCCCAATTGGTCTTCGGTCTCGTCGTAAGGAAAGCGCGCGCAGAACTCGTCGTAGAGCCCTTGCTGCACCGACAGTTTCGGCGCCTCGCGCAAATGCCGTTCGGCGGCGATCTTGATGAGTTCGCCGGCGATCTCGCGGATGCGGTTCTTGAGTTTGGCCTTGCGATTCTGCCAGCCGCTGCCGCCGAGCCGGTCGAGTTCGACATTCGCCGAGTCCGAGCCGTAGCGCGACAGCAGTTCGATGTTCTCGACGGGCAAAAACAGTTTGGTCTCGTTGGCGTAACGGAGTTCGAGACAGTCGTGCGGCGCGCCGCCGACTTCGAGGGTCTGTAAGCCAACAAACCGTCCGATGCCGTGCTCGACATGGACGACGATGTCGCCGACCGCCATGCTGGTGATTTCGGAAATGAAGTTGTCGAGCTTGCGGCTCGATTTGCGCGTCCGCACCAGACGATCGCCGAGAATGTCCTGCTCGGTGATGACCGCGACCGCATCGGTCTCGAAACCGGACTCGAGCCCGACGACCGCCAGCATCGTCTCGTTGCGCGGTGTCGCTTGTACGGTGCGCCACGAATTCACCGACGTCAGATGGATCAGTTTGTGATCCTTGAGCATGCTCGCCATGCGGTCGCGCGAACCCTCGCTCCACAGCGCGACGACGACCTTCTTGCGGACGCTCTGCAATTCGCCGATATGCGCGACGACTTTCTCGAAGACGTTGATCGAGGTGTCGGCGCGTTCGGGCGTGAAGTTGCGCCCGGCCCGCGCCCCGGCGTCGATCACGCCAGCAACGTTGTCTGGCAGCGCAAAAGGTGTCAGTCGCGCCAGCGCGACATCGCCCAGCGTGTTGTCCCATTCATCTTGCGTCAGGTATAGTCGGTCCGGCGGCAGCGGCTTGTAGATCGCACCGCCGCCGGGAATGCCGAGCGCTTCCTTGCGCGCGTCATAATAGTCGGTGATCTGTTTGAAGCGTTCGCGCGCGGCCTCCTCGCCTTGGGCCTCGATCGCGATCGGCGCGTCACCGAGATAATCGAACAGCGTATCCATCCGTTCCTGGAACAGCGGCAGCCAATGCTCCATGCCCGGATGGCGGCGACCTTCGCTGACCGCCTCGTACAATGTATCGTCGCGATCGGGCGCGCCGAATTCGGCGACATAGCCCATGCGAAAGCGCTTGATCGTCTCGGTGACGAGTTGAAACTCTGAGATCGGAACCAGATCGAGCGCGCGCATCGTCAGCAACGTGCGCTGGGTCTCGGCATCGAAGGTGCGGATCGATTCCAGCGTGTCGCCGAAGAAGTCGAAGCGCACCGGCTGGTCGAGGCCAGCCGGAAACAGATCGAGGATCCCGCCGCGCACGGCATATTCGCCGGGCTCGCGCACCGTCGATGAGCGATTGTAACCGTTGTGTTCGAGCCACGAGATGATACCGGCCATCGGCACGATATGGCTCGGCGCGACCGAAAGCGCCTGCGAGGCGACCATCTCCCGCGCCGGCACGCGTTGCACGGCGGCATTGATCGTGGTCAGAACGATCAGCGGCTTTTCGCTGCCTTTGAGACGCGACAACCGCGCCAAGGTCGTCAGCCGCTGCGCGAGAATCCCGCCATGCGGCGAGACGCGATCGTAAGGCTGGCAATCCCAGGCCGGGAATTGCATCACCGACAGGTCAGGCGCGAAGAAGTCCAGCGAGCGCGCCAGTTGCGCCATGCGCGCGCCATCGCGGCAGACCACGGCGAGGCTGACCGCCGGCGGCTTCGGCCGCGCGGCGACCGCGCGGGCGAGGTCGGAAATCACCAGACCCTCGGCGCCCTCCGCGACATTGGCGAAGGTCAGCGCCCGGCCAGGGACGAGCTGTTCGGCGGGCGACCGCATCGGCGATTTCATGAGCGCGGTTCCGCGCCCTGAAACGCTTTGATGCGCTCGAACAGCGCCCCGGCATGATCGGGGTCGATCTCGGCATGGCCGGAAAACGCGTTGTAAAGGTCGGGATCGGGCAATTCGATGAGAGCTTCGAGCACGGTGAGTTCGGCGTCGGACAGGTCGGCGATCCGCGCATCCGCGAAACGGCCGAGGATCAGGTCCATCTCGCGCGTCCCGCGATGCCAGCAGCGGAACAGCAGCCGCTTGCGCCTGTCGCTCAGGCCCGCGCTCGATCGTGTCGATCCCGTCATCCGTTCCAACCTTCAAATGGCAACGCAGAAAGCCCGGACATGCCGGGCGGCTTTGATATAGCCGCCGCGTCAGGCGATGTCAGCAGCCGTTCGCGCATTGCGTTCGCCATTATTTGCATTCACTTAGGACCGTCCACGCTGTCCCCTCCGAGTCGACTCATGCGTCCGCCGATCCTCAATCCGCTGTTCACGCCGGTGACCACCCTGCAAGGCGTCGGTCCGAAACAGGACAAGCTGCTGCAGTTCCTGCTCGGCCGCGATGAGACGCCGCGCATCGTCGATCTGCTGCTGCACCTGCCGGCCAGCGTGATCGACCGCCGCGCGCGGCCGAAGGTCCGTGACGCCGTGCCGGGTGAGATGGTGACGCTCGAAGTGACCGTCGATCGGCATCGACCCGCGCCGGGCGGCCGCTCGCGCGCGCCGCATCTGGTCTATGCCAGCGACGAGACCGGCGACGTCGTGCTGACGTTCTTTCGCGCGAAGCCCGACTACGTCGAGAAATTGCTGCCGGTCGGCGCCAAACGTTACGTGTCCGGCACCGGACAGATGTTCGACGGCACCTTGCAGATGATTCATCCGGACCGCGTCGTCGATGAAGCCGGCTTCGCGCAACTGTCGGGGATCGACCCGGTCTATCCGCTGACTGAAGGTCTGGCGATCGGCTCGCTGCGCCGCGCGATCGCCATGGCGTTGCAGAAGCTGCCGGCGTTGCCGGAATGGATCAGCCCGGCGATTTTGAGCCGCTGCAATTTTCCGGACCTCGCGCAGGCGCTGCGCCGTGTCCATGCGCCGGAAGAAATTACCGATATTCTGCCGGAAGGACCGTTCTGGTCGCGACTGGCGTTCGATGAATTGCTGGCGGGGCAACTGGCGCTGGCGTTGGTCCGCGCGCAACTGCGCCGCCCGGCCGGCGCGCGCAATGCCGGCGACGGCGCGTTGCGACATCGCATCATCGACGCCCTGCCCTATGCGCTGACCAAATCGCAACAGGAAGCCGCCGCCGCCATCGCCGCCGATCTGACGCAGCCGCTGCGGATGCTACGACTGCTGCAAGGCGATGTCGGCTCCGGCAAAACCGTCGTGGCGCTGCTCGCCGCCGCCGCCGTTACCGAAGCCGGCAAGCAGGCGGCCCTGATGGCTCCGACCGAAATTCTCGCCCGCCAGCATATCAAGACGATCACACCGCTGGCCGAACGCGCCGGTCTTCGCGTCGCGATTCTAACGGGACGCGAGAAAGGGGCGGAGCGGCGCCACATCCTGCTGCGGTTGGAGAACGGCGAAATCGATCTTCTCGTCGGCACCCATGCCTTGATTCAGGACGACGTCTTGTTCAAGGACCTCGCGCTGGCGATCGTGGACGAACAGCATCGTTTCGGCGTTCGCGAGCGTCTCGCGCTGACGACCAAAGGCGACGCCGTCGACGTGCTGGTGCTGTCGGCGACGCCGATCCCGCGCACACTGGTGCTGACGTATTTCGGCGACATGGACGTTTCGGAACTGCGCGAAAAGCCCGCCGGCCGCCAGCCGATCGACACCCGCGCGATTTCGGACATTCGCCTGCAAGAGGTGATCGACGGCGTCGGCCGGGCGCTCGATGCCGGCAAGCTGGTCTACTGGATCTGTCCGCTGGTCGAGGAATCCGAAACCGTCAAACTGACGGACGCGACGCAACGCTACGAGAGCTTGCGCGAACGCTTCGGCGACCGCGTCGGTCTGGTCCATGGCAAAATGCGTGGCCCCGACAAGGACCAGGTGATGGCGCAATTCTCCGCCGGCGAGATCGGCGTTCTGGTCGCGACGACCGTCGTCGAAGTCGGCGTCGATGTGCCGGCCGCCTCGATCATGGTCATCGAGAATGCCGAGCGCTTCGGCCTCGCGCAATTGCATCAGCTGCGCGGCCGCATCGGACGCGGTTCGGACTCCTCGAATTGCATTCTGTTGTTCAAGGAGCCGTTGAACGAGATCTCGGAGAAACGGCTGAAGGTCATCCGCGACACCACGGACGGTTTCAAGATCGCGGAAGAAGACCTGAAATTGCGCGGCGAAGGCGATGTGCTCGGCACCCGGCAAAGCGGCCTGCCCGGTTTTCGCATCGCGCGGTCCGACGTTCACGCGCAACTGGTCACGCAGGC
>JAQGJY010000328.1 GCA_028290325.1 Tardiphaga sp. | reverse complement strand
GCGTAGGCATATTCGACGTAACCAATCGAATTCTTGGTCTGACCGACATTGCCGGCGACGCCTTCATTGCCCTTCGCGCCGACACCAGCCGGCCATTCGACCGCGGTGCCCATGCCGACCTTCGATTTCCAATCGGCGCTGGCCTTCGACAGATAGTCGGTGAAGTTGAAGGTGGTGCCCGAGCCATCGGAGCGACGCACGACGGTGATCGCATCGGTCGGCAGCTTCAGATTGGCGTTCAGCTTGGCGATCGCCGGATCATTCCAAGTCTTGATCTTGCCGAGATAGATGTCGGCCAGCAGCTCGCCGGAGAGCACCAGCTCACCCGGCTTGATGCCTTCGAGGTTCACCACCGGCACGATCGCGCCCATCACCATCGGCCATTGGACGAGGCCATCCTTTTCGAGCACTTCGGCCTTCAGCGGCGCGTCGGTCGCGCCGAAGGTCACGGTCTTGGCCTGGATCTGCTTGATGCCGGCGCCCGAACCGATCGACTGATAGTTCAGGCCGTTGCCGGTCTCTTTTTTGTAGGCATCGGCCCATTTGGAATAGACCGGGAAGGGGAAGGTCGCGCCAGCGCCGGTGATGTCGGCCGCGAAGGCGGGAGCTGCCACGGCGACGAGGCCCGCAGCGACGAGAGTCCTGATGAAATTCACTGTTGTCTCCATCGCGTGAGCGAAGCGCTGGTCGCGCCCGATGGCGCCCACGCCGCTGCTTTAGAAGCAGCCCGTTGCGCTTTTATGATCGTTCGATGACAGCTAGATGACAGTCGGAACCCATTGCAACGACTTGGCTTTTTCAGCCAGTCTTGGGTTTGGCGCGGGGAAAATGCGCGGTGAAGGTCGCGCCCTGCCCGACCACGCTGTCGATCTGCAAACGGCCGCGATGGCGATTGAGGATGTGCTTGACCAGCGACAACCCGAGCCCGGTGCCGCCTTGCGCGCGGCTGTCGCCGATATCGACGCGGTAGAAGCGTTCGGTGAGACGCGGCAGATGCTCCGGCGCGATGCCGGGACCGAAATCGCGCACCGCGACGCGCGCATCGCCGCTGGTTTCCGGCGCGAACAATGTGACCTCGACGCGGCCGCCGGACGCGCCGTATTTTAGCGCGTTCTCAATCAGGTTCTCGAACAACCGCAGCAATTCCTCGCGATCGCCGGCGATCGGCAACGGCGTTGCCGGCAATTCGGTCGATATCACCACCTGACGATCGGTGGCCAGCGGCTCCAGCCCGTCGATCACCTCGCGAATGATCGGCACCAGATCGACCTCGGTGTCGGGCTGCACGTGCGCGGTCAGCTCGACGCGCGACAGCGACAGCAGGTCGTCGATCAGACGCGCCATGCGCGTGGCCTGCGTCTGCATGATGCCGAGAAACCGCTCGCGCGCCTTGGCGTCGTCGCGCGCCGGGCCGAGCAGCGTATCGATGAAGCCGGACAGCGCCGCGAGCGGCGTGCGCAGTTCGTGGCTGGCATTGGCGACGAAATCGACGCGCATTTCCTCGACCCGCCGCAACGGCGTCTGATCATGAAACGTCATCAGCATGCACAGATCGCTGCCGCCGAACGCCGTCGGCACCACCAACGGGGTGATGACCAATTCCATCCAGCGTTCGACCGGAACGTGATCGACGAAAAACGTCCGGCGCGGCTGCGCCGTCGCGATCGCCTCGCGCAGCGCCGTGAGAATATCCGGCGAGCGCAGCGCGAATTGCGCCAACTCGTTGCGGCGCAAGGCCGGTGCGAGCTGCGAGGCGGCCGGATTGAGATGAATGACACGGCCGGCGCGATCGAGCAGCACGGCGGGATCGGGCATCGCGCCGACGACCGCCCGCACAGCGGCGGCCTCGACCGGAATTTCCACCGGGCTGTCATCGCTGCGGGCCAACGAATTACTGAGTTGCCACGGCACCAGAGCAGCGGCCCCGATGCAGACGAACGCCAGCAAAGCGTGGACCATCGGCACATCGCCGAAGGCCACCATCACGATCAGCGCGAGCGCCGCGACCAGCAGGATGATGGCCGCGCGGCGCAGCCGGTCCGGCCACGATGAAAATATGGAGGTCGCGGCCACGTCGGCGAACATCGGACCACCCTTTCCGGAGGGATCGTTGCCGCCGTTTTGTGCCGCGGTCGGCATCACGCGGTATCGCGTTTTGGCTCGGCGTCAGGCCCAGCCAGAGCGGCCAGGCGCTTGTTGCGCGCGCCGATGATAATTTCGCGGGACGTCAGCATGATGACGGACAGCAAAAACGGCACGATATAATATAGCAGCCGGAATAGCAGCATGCCCGCCAGCAGCTGCTCCTTGTCCATCTGCCATAGCCCGACCAGCATCGCGGCGTCGAACACGCCAAGTCCGCCCGGCGAATGGCTGGCGAATCCGAGCAGCGTCGCCGACACGAAAATCACCGCGACCACGACGAAGCCGAGATTGGGCTCGTCGGGCACCAGCATGTACATCGCCAGCGCGCAGAACGAGAGATCGACGATGCCGATCACGATCTGAAGCAGTGTCAGCGGCCCGCCCGGCAGTTCGACGTTCCACGGGCCGCGTCCGAACTGGCGCGGCTTGATCCAGACCCAGACCACATAGAAGGTCAGCCCGGCCAGAATGCCGAAGGCCATCACTCGATTGAGCCAGACCGGCAATTTATCGATATTGGCGGCGGCTTCCGGGTGATAGGCGACGCCGAGGCCGAGCACGGCGGCGTTGCCGAGCCAGAAGGTCAGGCCGGCGAGGAAGCAGACCTTGGCGACGTCGATCGCGTTCAGCCCCCACGCCGAATAGATGCGGTAACGCACCGCGCCGCCGGTGAACGCGCTGGCACCGACATTGTGACCGATCGAATAGCTGGTGAAAGCCGCGAGCGCCGTCACCGGATAGGGGATGTCAGTGCGGCCGATCGTGCGGACCGCGAACAGGTCATAAAACGTCAGCGTGAAATAACCGGCGCCGACGAATGTCGCCGCCAGCACCACGAGTTTCATATCGGTCTGCTTGATGGCGTCGATCACCTTCTCGACGTCGATCGTCTTCAGCATGTGGAAGAGGACGTAGCAGGCGGTCGCGATCACGGCGACGCTGACGAGCACGCCAAGCTTGTGCAGGATCTGCTTTTGCCGCAGCAACGAGGCCGTCCGGCGTAACGCTTCCAGCATCTCAACCTCGACCTGCGAGTCCGCGACCGATATGGCCCGGCCCTCTTCGGCACGCCCGGCGCGACACGGCGATCCGGCTAGCGGTAGTAGCTCGCGTCGGTATGAGACGGACTTTGCTCACGCTTGCGGAACATGTCGCGACACCACGCGATCGCGGAGCCAGGAGCCGATCGCGCATCCGACGAGATAGACAGCGAACATGACGAGAGCAAGATCGAGCCAATATCCGTAGCGGCCAGGCACCAGCCGCGCCAGCGACACGCCGACCACAACGAGGGCCAGCGCCGACAGCCAGCGCATCAGGTAACGCGGGACCGGGCGGGCGCGATGCACGACCGCGATCCAGCCCATGCCGAAGCCAAGCAGGAAAGCGGCGAGGTGGAAGCCCCAATGAAAGGTCACGAGAAGGGTCACACCGTCACCTCACCAGAAATTCGATGCGGCGATTCTGCGCCCTGCCAGCCTCGCTGTCGTTATCGGCCACCGGCTGCGAGCTGCCGAGACCGATCGCCGAAAACCGTCTCGCCGGCAATCCGGACCTGGTCAGATATTCCGCGACGGCTTCGGCCCGCTGCTGCGACAGCATCTGATCGGCCTCGCTGGTGCCGTCGCCATCGGTATGGCCGATGATGTCGATATTGGCGCCCGGGCAACGCTGCGCGGTCTGGATCAGCCGATCGAGTAGCCCCGCCGAGTCCGGATCGATCGCGGCTTTCGTCGGCTCGAAACGGATGCGGGCCTTGCTGAGCAGATCATTGAACAGTTGCTGGCACACCGTGGAATCCACCGGCGACGCCGGCGGCTTGACCGACAGTTCGGCCTTGGCGACCCAGCCTTGCGGCAGCGATTGACCGAGCGTTTCGCGGATCTGGGCGGCGGCAACGTCGTAAAGCGCATCGCCCGACAACTTGACCTCACGATCCGACACGACCAGCGTTCCGGTCGACAGCCGCGACAGCGCGCCGAGCGCCGGCCCCACCGCCGCCGCGAATCCGCTGGGCGCGCCAATACTGGCCTTTAGATTATCGACGATCTTTTCGTTGGCGAATTTGCGGCCGGCGGCGGTGACCACCGCGGCGTGGACGTCATTATTGGGCACGTAGCCGGACAGCGTCAGTGTCGTCGTCACGGGGTCTTTATTCGCCTGAAAGACATAAGGCGGCGCCATCACCGCGTTGCTCGCAACCGAATAACCCTCCGGCAGATTCTTCAGCGCGGCGGCGATCGCTTCACGGCCGCCGAGATCGCGCGCCATGCCGGCCAGCGTCACGGTCTGGTCGGACATCGTGATCTTGCCTTCTTTCAGCTTGGCGATCTGATCGATCAGCAGCAAAACCGCCGTATCGAAGCGGGGCGGCGCGCCGCGCGCCAGACCGATGCGGTCGACGACCTCGGTGCCACTCAAGCTCGCCCGCGCGGCGTCGAGCAGCCGGGCCTTGCTGCCGGGCAACGGCGCATTGCCAGAGAGTGTCACCCGCACGACGTCACGCTCGGCGGTCCAGACGAACGGCTTGGTCTCGGGTACCAGTCGCGTATTGTCATTGACGAGGCGCACACCCGGCGTCGCAGCGACCTGCGACACGGCGCTGAGACGACCTTCTTCCGAAAAGGCCGAGGCGGACAGCAGCACGTCGCGCCCGTCCATCGCGATGCGGGTCTTGTCGAGCACGGTGCCCTTGAGGGCGGCACCGGCGCGGGCCGCCAGCTCGGCCTCAAGCGGGACCGTGTTGCTCCAGGCTGCGAACACAAACAGGATCGCGAGTGGGATGAGGCCGGGCCACCATTTGTTACTCCACCTGTACAGTCCGCGCATTCGTGTTCCCTGGGGAGGAGTGTGTCCCGAAGCAGAGAGAAAACAAACCCTTGCGGGCCTGTCAAACGGCAAATCTCGCCGATACGGACGAAGATGCGCGGTGGTTTGTCGCCAATTCCACGCTAAGGCTTTGTTCAGCGGTCGCCGCTAGCCTGCGCGGTTGGAATCGGCGGAGTCCCGCCATCGGATCGACCATGAAACAGCTTCGCCATTCGATCATCCGCGCCGGGCTCGGCGCGCTGTCGCTCACTGGCGCGCATCACCTGCTGCGGCCGATGCTGGCGGGCATCGGCACCATCTTCATGCTGCACCATGTTCGGCCGCGCCGCTCGGATGCCTTCCAGCCCAATCATCACCTCGAAATCACACCTGACTTTCTGGCGATAACGCTGCGGCATCTGCGTGGCGAAGGCATCGAGCTGATCAGCATGGACGACATGGTGGTCCGGCTGGCATCGGGCGATCGCGCGCGGCGATTCGCCTGCTTCACCTGCGATGACGGCTATCGCGACAACCGCGATCATGCCTTGCCGGTGCTGCGTGAATTCGGCGCCCCGGTGACGGTCTATGTCGCCAGCGATTTCGCCGAGGGTCGCGGCCGGCTATGGTGGGTGGCGCTGGAGCGCATCATCGCCAAGGCCGATGCGATCGAGATCGCCCTCGGCGGCATCATGACGCGGCTCGACTGTGCGACCATCGAGGCCAAGCAGGCGGCGTTCGACCGCATGCACGATCGCTTGCGCGACATGTCCGACGCCGAGCTTCGGCACGCGATCACATCCTTATGCCGACAACACGGCATCGACGAGGACGCGATCAGCCGCGACCTCTGCATGGACTGGGACGAGTTGCGCGGTTTCGCCGCCGATCCGCTGGTGACGATCGGCGCGCATACGATCAGCCATTGCAATCTCGCCACGCAGACCGAGGCGCAAGCCGAACACGAATTGCGCGCCAGCCGCGCCCGGATCGAGGAGGCACTGCAAAAGCCGGCGGTACATCTGGCCTACCCATACGGTGACAAGGCCGCGGCCGGCCCGCGCGAATTCGCGCTGGCGAAGAGGCTCGGCTTCAAGACCGCGGTGACGACGCGGCCGGGCATGATCTTTCGAGGGAACGCCGCGCATATGACCGCGCTGCCGCGGCTGTCGTTGAACGGCAATTATCAGGACAAGCGCTTCCTGCCGGTGCTGACGTCGGGCGCCGCCACCGCGATGTATAACGGCTTTCGCCGCGTCGACGCGGTGTAGCCGCTTCGTCCCTCCCTATAGGAGAGAAAGAAGCAGCGCTCCCTTCCTTGACTTGCCATCGCCGTCGCATCACACATCGGCCAATTAAACACGATCAACAAATTTGGAGGCTGCATGTTCAAGGATCTGTTTTCGCTCAAGGGCCGCGTCGCGCTCGTTACCGGCGGTTCGCGCGGCATCGGCAAGATGATCGCATCGGGCTTTCTCGCGCAGGGGGCTGCTAAAGTTTACATCACCGCGCGCAAAGCTGGCCCCTGCGAGGCGACCGCGAAGGAACTCACCGCGCAATATGACGGCGAATGCATCGCGCTGCCGATCGACATGTCCACTGTCGCCGGCTGCAAGCTGCTTGCAAACGAATTCATGAAGCACGAGAGCAAGCTCGACATCCTCGTCAACAACGCCGGCGCCGCATGGGGATCGACCTTCGACGAATTCCCGGAAGCCGGCTGGGACAAGGTGATGAACCTCAACGTCAAGTCGCTGTTCTTCCTGACGCAGGCGCTCGCGAAACCGCTGCGCGCCGCGGCGTCCGCCAAGACGCCCGGCAAGGTCATCAACATCGCCTCGATCGACGGCCTCTCCGTCAATCCGATGGAGACCTATTCGTACCAGGCCAGCAAGGCGGCGGTGATCCACCTGACGCGCCGCATGGCGGCGAAGCTCATCCAGGACAACATCAACGTCACGGCGATCTGCCCCGGCGCCTTCGAGTCGGACATGAACACCGCGGCGCGCGATCACGGCGACACCATCGCGAAAAAGATTCCGTCACGGCGTATCGGCACACCGGAGGATATGGCCGGCATCGCAATCTATCTGGCGTCGCGCGCAGGCGACTATGTCGTCGGCAATGCCATCGCCGTCGATGGCGGCATCGTCTACGCCAATCTTAGCCTGCCGGTTTCGGGAGAGTAACAATCTTCGTCATTGCGAGAAGCCGTTGGTTTTCGTCTTCGAAAACCAACGGCGACGAAGCAATCCAGCACCCTCAGCGGCTTGTCGACGATGAAGGTCCTTTGTTTATATCATTGCGAATCAAAGAGCGGGACCGCCTCGTCGCGACGGTTCAAGAATAAATCCCCTCACGCCCTGCAATGACGTCTGTGATGGCTCCTCAATACGTCTCGACGTGGTAGCGCCCGCTGTCGCGCATCGATGGCTTTAGCGCCGTCCAGTCCAGCGACGCGGCCCGACAGACATCGGCGAAGGCCTCATCGACGCCGCTTTCCATGCCCTTGAGCCCGCAGATATAGACATGGGTGTTCGACGCGGCGAGCAGCGCGGCCATCGCGGCCGCCTCCGAACGGATGCGATCCTGCACATAGACGCGCGGCTGGCCCTCGACCCGCGAATAGCAGAAATGCTTGCCGAGCAATTTATCCGGCACCTTCTGCAACGGTCCGAAATACGGCAACTCCTCCGGCCGCCTCGCGCCGAAAAACAACATCAAACGCCCCGGCGCGTCCGGCATCGCGCGACGACGGCGCTCGGTGAAGCCACGGAACGGCGCCGAGCCCGTCCCGGTGCAGATCATGATGACATTGGCGGTGGGATCGTTCGGCAACAGGAATGTCGCGCCGAACGGCCCGGTCACGTCGAGCTTGGCGCCGCGCGGCAGATCGCACAGATAATTCGAGCAGACCCCGCCCGCTTCGCGCTTCACCGTCAGCGACAGGTTATTCGTATTCGGCTTCTCGCCGTCGCGCGACGACGCGATCGAATAGAGCCGCACGTTATGCGGCTTGCCGTCGGCATCGACACCCGGAGCCACGATGCCGATGCTCTGGCCCTCCAGCACCGGAAACGGCTGATCGCCGAAATCCAGAATGATGTGGCGAACGTCCGAGTCGGCATCGGCATGCGTCAGTCGGAAATTGCCGGAGATCGTGGCTTTAGCGGGCTTGCCGCGATTGTATAGATTGACGGTCGGCTTGCTCGCCGAATGCGGCGCGACCGGCTTGCCGCCGAGTCCCTTGCGCGCCTCTTCAAGCAATTTGCCGATCTCGTCTTCGAGCGCTTCCACCGCGCTGCCCGACTCGCTCGTGGTGATCTCCTGCTGCGCGGGTAGATCGCTCCAAGAGCATTGCTGGTCCAGCGAATACGGCGCGGCAACGACGCGCCAGTTGTCGATCGCGCCGGTCGGGCACGGCGAAATGCAGTCCATGCAGAAGTTGCAGATCGCCGCATCGACGACGTAGTTGTTGTCGTCATGCGTCACCGCATTGATCGGGCACGCCTCCTCGCAGGTGTTGCACCGGATGCAGATCTCGGGATCGATGAGGTGTTGCTTGAGCGGTGCGACGTGGGCGTTCATGTTAAGTCATCCATGAAAACGAATCTTGTGGTCAGTGGGCAGGACCGCATCTGGCGCCCGACGAGCCGGTGATCCATCTGATCCATCTGATCCATCTGATCCATCTGTCTTGGAAAACATCTTTCCAA
>JAQGJY010000319.1 GCA_028290325.1 Tardiphaga sp. | reverse complement strand
TGATTTTCTGGCGCGCTGCCGCGATCATGACGGCCTCGCGATCGCGGGACTGATGTGCATTCCGCCGGCCGATGAAGCGCCTGCGCCGCATTTCGCGCTGACGGCGAAGATCGCCGCGCGAAACGGACTGACGCAATTGTCGATGGGCATGAGCGCGGACTTCGCGATCGCGATTCAGTTCGGCGCGACGCATGTGCGGGTCGGAAGCGCGATATTCGGGCGGCGGTAGTTTATGTAGCGACCGTTAGAAGAGTGACGTCATTGCCTGCTGCTGTCAGGATGCCCGCGGCGATGACATCGAATGTCACGAACAGATCGCCGCTCTGGCGAAGACCTTCATGGTTGATGATGCCATCGGCGAAATCGCCGCCGGCATCCATGATCGCAAGGCCAGCGGCCACGGCGCGACGATCGGCAACGACATTCGGGATGAGCATCAGCTGGCGTATCGTTGCCGCGATGTCGGGTCGCGGTCGTCGATAACGACTCGTAAGAACCCACACGAACTCGCAGAGCGTTTGCAGCGTCAGCACGATCTGTGTCGCGTTTCGAAGCGCGACATCGGCGACGATGGCTTGCGCGGGATCGTCCCTGACGATCGCGCGCAGTAGCACGTTCGTATCCGCGATGATGTTCATCGCTGATACGGTTTGCCGTCTTCGTGCAAGCCGGCCCATGCTTCTTCGGTGGCGGTCTTGATCTCATCGAGCGTCAGAACAGGTCCGTCTTTTGATGCAAGCATTCCGAAGACGTCTTCGATTGAGCCCGTCTGTTTGTTAGGGCGAATGGACAGCATCTTGCCCGGCATCAAATCAACATCGATCTTATCGCCGGGCTTGATGCCGAGATGGCGCAGCACCTCCTTGCGCAGGGTGACCTGGCCTTTGGAAGTGACAGTCAGCGTGGTCATGGCGGTTAATCCTCTTTCGCAAAAGTAAGGCAAAAATGCCTTACTTTCAACGCTCATTCGATCACGATTTTCGTCTCGCGGCCGAGGCGCGTCAGCAGTCCCAGCAGATTGTTACGGGTCATCGCCACGCAGCCGGCGGTCGGTTTGAAGCCTTCTCGGGCCAGATGCAGAAACACGGCGCTGCCGCGTCCGGCCACGCGCGGCTTAGTATTGTGATCGATTTCAATAATGATGTCATAGAGATGGTCGTCGCGGACCAGCCGATCGCCGCTGCCGTCCCAGCGCATTGGACGGTTGTAGCGGCGATCGGCCGGGTCTTCGCACCAGGCGTCGTCTGGCGTGATCACTCGGACCGGCAACTGCGTCGTCGGACGCTTGGTCCGGTCGGGACGGACCCAGACCCGACGTGGATGGAAGACGCCACGCGGCGTGCCGCCATCGCCCTCGATCTTGTTGGCCAGAATGCCGCCACGCCCCAGTGCGACCGGGATGGCGAGGTTCGGCGCCGTCAACCAGCCGCGCTGGCGGTTACCGGCCGCCGCGCGCACGCGCATCATGGCGAATGGTGTATCGGGCCGTCGCACGAGCCAAGGTGTTGAAGCATGAGCGCTTTTCATCGATTCGACAGCGCTCCGTGTTGCGTCTTTCCGCGCGCGGGGTCTAGGTCGCGCCCTAATCTAGGCACTTCCGCGCTTTATCTGCGGAATTAAGCTAGACTGTTCCCGTTTTGCAACTAGCTGTAATCCGAAACTGGACGACCGAAGGACCGACTGTAATGGCCACTGCCCGCAAAATCCTCATCGTGGACGACGACACCGATCTGCGTGAGGCGCTGGTCGAGCAATTGTCGTTGCACGAGGAATTCGAAGCGTCCGCGGTCGATACCGGTGCCAAGGGCACTGCGGCCGCCAAGGCCAATGCGCCTGATCTGGTGTTGATGGATGTCGGCCTACCCGACACCGACGGCCGCGAGGTGGTCCGTAGCCTGCGAAAAAGCGGCTTCAAGTCCCCGATCATCATGCTGACCGGGCACGACACGGATTCCGACACCATTCTCGGCCTCGAATCCGGCGCGAATGATTATGTCGCCAAGCCGTTCCGCTTCGCGGTGCTGCTCGCCCGCATTCGCGCCCAGTTGCGCCAGCACGAGGCCAGCGAGGACGCGGTGTTCTCGGTCGGACCCTACAGCTTCCGGCCCGGCTCCAAGATGCTCACGGGTGCCAATGCCAAAAAGGTGCGGCTGACCGAAAAGGAAACCGCGATCTTGCGCTTTCTCTATCGCGCCGGCGCGATGCCGGTGTCGCGCGAGACCTTGTTGCAGGAGGTCTGGGGCTACAATTCCGGCGTCACCACGCACACGCTGGAAACCCACATCTACCGGTTGCGCCAAAAAATCGAGAAAGATGCCGCCAATCCGGAGATACTCGTCACTGAAGCCGGTGGCTACTAGCTGGTGCCGTGATTCGATTCGCATAAGGCGATTCGAAGCGCCGATCATTCACGTCCCGGCGCGGCAGCGCGCCCCGACCACGGTCCCGCATGTCGATCGAAGATGATGTTGCCCTGCTGGAGCGCGTCCCGACCCTGCGCCTGCTGGGGACGCAGGCGTTGCGCGTGCTGGCGATCGGCTGCGAGCAGCGCGATTTCAACCGCAACGAGACGATGTTCAAAGCCGGCGATACGTCGGATGCGGGCTATGTCGTGCAGCGCGGCGCATTCCGAGTCACCGACGACAAAAAGCATGAGGTGATCGCGCGGCCGGGCGCGCTGATCGGCGAACTGGCGCTGATCATGGCGATGCCGCGCCCGTCGACCTCGGTGGCGATCGACCATTCCAGCGCGATCCGGATCTCTCGCAGCCTGTTCCAGCGCGTGCTGGACAGCGACCCGGCGGCGGCGCGACGGCTGCGCGACGAGTTCGCGATGCGGGCCAGCCAACTTGCCAGCGACATCGTGATGGTGAGTTCGAGGCTGACGAGTTGATCTTT
>JAQGJY010000294.1 GCA_028290325.1 Tardiphaga sp. | reverse complement strand
CGGCGCATCAATTATCTGCGCGCCTCGGTGACCGACCGCTGCGACCTGCGCTGCTTCTATTGCATGTCGGAAGACATGACATTTCTGCCGAAGGCCGACTTGCTGACGCTGGAGGAACTCGACCGGCTCTGCTCCGCCTTTATCGCGCGCGGCGTACGCAAGCTGCGGTTGACCGGCGGAGAACCGTTGGTTCGTCGCAACGTGATGTCGCTGGTGCGATCGCTGTCGCGCCATCTTCAAACCGGCGCGCTCGACGAATTGACCCTCACCACCAACGGCTCGCTGCTGGCGAAATACGCCGCCGAATTGGCCGATTGCGGCGTGAAGCGCATCAACGTGTCGATGGACACGCTCGACAAGGACAAGTTCCGCGCCATCACCCGCTGGGGCGATCTCGACAAGGTTCTGGCCGGCATCGACGCCGCCCAGGCCGCCGGTCTCAAGGTCAAGATCAACGCCGTCGCGCTGAAGAATTTGAACGAGGACGAGATTCCAGCATTGATGGAATGGGCGCATGGCCGCGACATGGCGCTGACGCTGATCGAGGTGATGCCGATGGGCGACATCGGCGAAGGCCGGCTCGACCAATACGTCCCGCTGTCGCTGGTGCGAGCGCGGCTTGCGCAGCGTTATACGCTCACCGACCTGCCGGACGACACCGGCGGTCCCGCTCGCTATGTCGGGGTCGGTGAAACCGGCGGCAAGCTCGGCTTCATCACGCCGCTGACGCATAATTTCTGTGAAACCTGCAATCGCGTCCGCATCACCTGCACCGGCACGATTCATACTTGCCTCGGCCATGACGACGCGACCGACCTGCGCCGGCCGCTGCGGGCCTCCGCCGACGACGATCTGCTGAATACCGCGATCGACCGGGCGATCGGCGCCAAGCCGAAAGGCCACGATTTCATTATTGATCGCCGCCATTCCGGCCCGAGCGTCGGTCGCCACATGAGCGTGACCGGCGGCTGAGGCTGTCCTTACGCCAAACTTCCTAATTGACGGCGACGTGACACGCTGAAATGGTGCCGCCGCGTCACATTACCTCCGGTTCAACGCGCGGTCACTTCGAAACTGGCCGCGCCAAGATCAAAAGCCGAGGTCTCGGGCGCTTCCAGAGGGGCGCCTGTGAACGTTATCCAAATCACCAAAGCGGTTGATGGACTGAGCGACGTGTTCGGTTTCATCGCCAAATGGCTCGTGCTGCTGGCCTGCCTGGTCAGCGCCGGCAACGCCACGATCCGTTATCTGCTGAATTACAGCTCGAACGGCTGGCTCGAAATCCAGTGGTATATGTTCGGCGGCATCGTGTTTCTCGGCGCCGCGCAAACGCTTCGGCTGAACGAGCACGTCCGCGTCGATCTGCTGTATTCCAACGTTTCCGATCGCGCGCGGCTGTGGATCGACATCGTCGGCTTCTCGCTGTTTCTGCTGCCGGTGATGACGTATCTGATCTATCTCACCACGCCGTTTTTCCTGAATTCGTTTCGCCTCCAGGAGACCTCGAGCAATGCCGGTGGCCTGATCCTGTGGCCCATCAAGCTGGTGCTGCCGCTCGGCTTCGTCCTGCTCTGGCTGCAAGGCGTCGCCGAACTGATCAAGCGCATCGCGGGCCTCGCCGGCATCGTCAAAGTGGACACCCATTACGAAGCGCCGCTGCAATAGCGCCACGCCTCAGAGCAGGATCGAGCGATGTTTTCCTTTGGCGTCATGCCTCCGCTGATGTTCGGCACCATGATTTGTTTCATGTTGATCGGATTTCCGGTGGCGTTCTCCCTCGCCGCCGTCGGCCTGTTCTATGGCGTGGTCGGCATCGTCACCGGCCATTTCGATCCGGTCTTTCTGCAAGCGCTGCCGTTCCGCTTCTACGGTATCGTCTCGAACGACCTGCTGCTGTCGATCCCCTTCTTCACTTTCATGGGCGCGATCCTTGAACGCTGCGGCCTCGCCGAGGATCTGCTCGAAGGCACCGGACAATTGTTCGGCAAGATTCCCGGCGGCCTCGCTTACGCGGTCATTATCGTCGGCGCGATTCTCGGCGCCATCACCGGCACGGTCGCGGCCTCCGTCATCGCGATGGGCGTGATCTCGCTGCCGATCATGATGCGTTACGGCTACGACATGCGGCTCGCCACCGGCGTCATCGCCGCGTCCGGCACCATCACGCAATTGATTCCGCCGTCGCTGGTGCTGATCGTGTTGGCCGACCAGCTCGGCCGCTCGGTCGGCGACATGTATCTCGGCGCGATCGGGCCTTCGATTTTGCAGGTCGCGATCTTCATCCTCTACATCGTCGCGCTGTCGTTGATGAAACCGAACGCCATGCCGCCGATTCCCGAAGCCGAGCGGGAACCGATGAACTGGAAGCTGATCAGCCGCGTGCTGTGGGGCATGATCCCGTCGATCGTCCTCATCTTCCTGGTGCTCGGCACGATCGGCATGGGCCTTGCGACGCCGACGGAAGCCGGTGCCATGGGGGCCGTGGGCGCGATGGTGCTCGCGGCGCTGCATCGCCGTCTGACATGGCCGCTGGTCGATCAAGCGATGACCTCGACGATGCGCCTCACCGCCATGGTGGTGTTCATCCTGATCGGCTCGACTTGCTTCAGCCTCGTCTTTCAGGGCATGGACGGCGCGCGCTGGATCGAGCATCTGCTCACCGGCCTGCCCGGCGGCGCGATCGGCTTCCTGATCTTCGTCAACATCTTCGTCTTCTTCCTGGCGTTCTTTCTCGACTTCTTCGAGATCGCCTTCATCATCATCCCGCTGCTCGCGCCGGTGGCGGCGAAACTGGGGATCGATCTGGTGTGGTTCGGCGTGTTGCTTTGCGTGAACATGCAGACGTCGTTCATGCATCCGCCGTTCGGCTTCGCCCTGTTCTATCTGCGCGGCATCGCGCCACCCGAGGTGAAAAGCTCGGACATCTACTGGGGCGCGATGCCGTGGGTGGCGATGCAGATCATCCTCGTCATCATCGTGATCTACTGGCCCGGTCTCGTGACCTACTGGATCGACACGACGGTGCTCGATACGACCAATGTGAGAATCAATATTCCCGAAATCGAAATGCCGAAACTGGATCTCGGCCCGAGCAAGTAGCCTTCGTCGAGGAAATCAAATCCTAAGGTTGGAGCCGGGTCCAGCCGATCGATGATGCCTTGGCGCGGCGCCGCGCCGGTCCGCATGGCTCGAATTCGTCGCCATACCGCGACGCCTTTATCGCAACGACGACGCTGTGCGGGCCATGACCGTCGTCACGCGCAACGTTGCCGGCGGCGCGGTGACAAGCGCCTCGCCGCTCAATCCCTGGCATGACCACAGCCCATGAAAAACCCGACCGTCGCGTGACGGCCGGGTTTGTCCGTGGCGAAATGCGAGAGCGATCAGCCGCGCGTGCGCGAGCGGATCATGAAGCTGTCGAAGGTGTATTCGGCGACCTGCCACCACAGATATTCGTCGGAGCGATAGGCCTGCATGGCGTCGATCGACTTCTTGAAGTCGGCGTTCTTGGCGGAGATTTCACCCCAGAGCTCGTTGGTCGCCTTGAGGCAGGCGTCCAACACCTCGTTGGTGAAGGGGCGCAGCTGCGTGCCACCGGCGACGAGACGCTTCAGCGCGGCCGGGTTCTGCATGTCGTAGCGCGCCGCCATCCAGCTATTGGCGTTGGCGCAGGCGTTCGACAGGATCGTCTGATAGCTCTTCGGCAGCGAGTTGTACTTTTCCAGATTGGTGAAGGCGTGGACCGTCGGACCGCCTTCCCAGAAACCGGGATAATAATAGAACTTGGCGACCTTCTGGAAGCCGAGCTTTTCGTCGTCATACGGTCCGACCCACTCGGCCGAATCGATCGTGCCTTTTTCCAGCGACGGATAGATGTCACCGCCGGCGAGCTGCTGCGGCACCACCCCGACCTTCTGCAAGACCTGGCCGGCGATGCCGCCGATGCGCATCTTGAGACCGCTGAGATCGGCGACGGTCTTGATTTCCTTGCGGAACCAGCCGCCCATCTGGGTGCCGGTGTTGCCGCAGGGATGGCCGATGACACCGAATTTCTTGTAGAATTCGTTGCCGAGCTCCATGCCGCCACCTTGATACCACCAGGAATTCTGCTGGCGCGCATTGAGGCCGAACGGCACCGAGGCGAAGATCGCGAAGGTCGGATCCTTGCCGACGTAATAATACGATACGGTGTGGCACATCTCGACCGTACCATTCGACGTGGCGTCGAGCGCTTGCAGACCGGGGACCAGTTCGCCGGCGGCGAAGACCTGGATCTGGAATTTGTTGTCGGTCATCTCGGCGACCTGCTTCGCCATGTATTCGGCGCCGCCATAGATCGTGTCGAGCGACTTCGGGAAGCTCGACGCCAGACGCCACTTCACGTCCGGCATAGACTGCGCGATCGCCGGCGAGGCGACGGCCGCCACAGCCGCACCCGCGGTCGAGGCTTTCAGAAAATCACGACGCTTCATTCAATCATCTCCTTTTACGGGCGTTTCCCCAGAAATCCCTGAAGCATCTCGACGATCATGCCGATCGAAGGCGCTTGAGTGGAACGGTCTCTACCACGGATATGCAACCGCTGAAAACGCGGCGCGGGTCAGAGAGGCACCAATTGAACGAAAGTTCTATGCGACACGATAGCGTGCGGCATCCGATCTGGATCAGGCGCTGACGGCGAGGCCCAGACCAGCGCGCACCTGCCCGGCGATGGCGCGATAGATCGCGGCATGCGGGCCATCGGGCTGGCTCTCGACCACCGGCGTGCCGGCGTCGGAGTTTTCGCGGATCGCCATGTGCAGCGGCACCTCGCCGAGAAACGCCACGCCAAGCCGTTCGGCCTCGTGCCGTGCGCCGCCGTGGCCGAAGATGTCCGACCGCGTGCCGCATTCCGGGCATTGGAAATAACTCATATTCTCGACGATCCCGAGCACCGGCACATTGACCTTGTTGAACATCGCCAGACCGCGCCGGGCGTCGATCAACGCCAGATCCTGCGGCGTCGAGACGATCACGGCACCCTTCAGCGGCACGTTTTGCGCCAGCGTCAATTGCGCGTCGCCGGTGCCGGGCGGCATGTCGACGACGAGCACGTCAAGCGTGCCCCAGGCCACATCGCGCAGCATCTGCGTGATCGCGGACATCACCATCGGGCCGCGCCAGATCATCGCGGTCTCTTCCGCGACCAGAAAACCGATCGACATGATCGACAGGCCGAAGCGCGCGATCGGAATCATCTTGCGGGCATCGTCGAGCTCGGGCTTGTTCTTGATGCCGGTCAGACGCGGCACGGACGGGCCGTAAATGTCGGCATCGAGCAGACCGACCTTAAGGCCGAGATCACGCAGACCCAGCGCCAGATTGAGCGCGGTGGTCGATTTGCCGACGCCGCCTTTGCCCGATGCGACCGCGATGATCGCGGCGACGCCGGGAATCTCAGCCTGCTTCGACATCGCGGACGGCGCGCCCGGCGGCTGATGCGGCTTGTGCGACGACACCGGCGCGACGCCGCCCCGCTGCGCCGGTGTCACCTTGCGTTCGGCGGTCAACGCGACCATCGCCGCGGTGACGCCGGGCACGCCGCGGATCGCGGCTTCGGCCTGCGCCCGCGTGGTTTCCCAGGCCCGCGCTTCGGCGGCATCGACATTGATCGACAGCATCACTTTGCCGTCGGTGATCGCAATGTCCGACAACACATTGGCATTCGTGAGCGCGATGCCGCGCGGCGACGACACACCCGCCAGAACGTCGGCGATCTGTTGCTTGGTCACGCTCAATTCAAAGTCCTCATCCGGCGCAATGCCGCGCCGACCGTAGACGCTTTTGCGGCGCAAGAAAATCGATCGCCCGGCGCGATCGCGAAAATCCACCCTGGCGCGGGGGTTGCGGGCAAGGCTCGC
>JAQGJY010000290.1 GCA_028290325.1 Tardiphaga sp. | reverse complement strand
ACGCCGGTCGTGGCCGGATAACTCAGCGGCCACCCCCTCATCCCACGCACGGCGAGAAACGCGAAGGCCTGCGCCTCCATGGCGTCGGCCGACCAGCCCTGCGCGGCGGCGGCTTCGACGCTGGCCGGCGCCAGTCGCTCGCGCAGCATCCGCAACAGGGTCAGATTGCGCGCGCCGCCGCCGGCGATGATCCAGCTTTGCGGCGGCTTTGGCAGATGCGGCACGATCGCGGCGATCGAGGCCGCCGTAAAGGCGGTCAGCGTCGCGGCGCCATCGGCCGGTGACAGGCCGTCCAGCGTCAACCGCGCGAAGTCATTGCGGTCCAGCGATTTCGGCGGCGGGCAGGCGAAAAACGGCAATGCCAAAGCTCGCGCGATCCAGTCCGCGTCCGGCGTCCCCTGCGCCGCCAGCCGGCCCTCGCAATCGAACGGCTGCCCGGTGCTGCGCAGCATGAAATCGTCGAGCAGCGCATTGCCCGGTCCGGTGTCGCAGGCGATCAGCGCCTCATCGCCATCGATATAGGTGATATTCGACACGCCGCCGATATTGACGATCACGACCGGGCCATCGCGACCCAGCATCTGCGCCAGCGCGCGATGATAGACCGGCACCAGCGGCGCGCCCTGCCCGCCCTCGGCGACATCGGCGGCGCGAAAATCGTGCAGCACCGGAATGTGGATCGCCTTCGCCAGCGCCCGACCGTCGCCGATCTGGATCGTCAGCCGTTGCGCCGGGCGATGCAAAACGGTCTGGCCGTGAAAGCCGACGATATCGATCGTCTCATGCGACAGATGATTCTGGTCGAGAAAATGCGCGACCGCCTCGGCATGCGCGATGGTCACGACACGCTCGGCCTCGGCGAGGATGCCCGGCCGCGCCGTACGATCGGTCAGGTGCACGGCCTCGGCCAGGGCCTGTCGCAACAGCGCGCGTTCGGACGCCGCGTAGGGCCGATAGCCGGACGGGCCGAAGGCGGTGACGCGCCGGCCGTTGGTCTCAATCAGCGCGACATCGACGCCGTCCAGCGACGTGCCACTCATCAGCCCGATCGCGGTCATCGTCATCGCAAAGCCCTTCTGACAGCCGAACTTGTATGAAACCGACAGTTTCTATAATGCCACGGAACGCTCGCATGCGGCGCGCCGGCTCGTCATTTGTTGAGCGGCAAGGTGAATATCATCAGAACGGCCCCGATATGACGACATTCAAATCCGATTTCCTTAACGTGCTGCAAAGCCGCGGCCTGGTCCACCAGATTTCCGATCCGCAGGGCCTCGACGAGGCCTGCGCCAAGGGCATCGTCACGGCCTATGTCGGCTACGACGCGACCGCCACCAGTCTCCATATCGGCAATCTGATCTCGGTGACGATGCTGCACTGGTTTCAGGAGACCGGACACCGGCCGATCACGCTGATGGGCGGCGGCACGTCGATGGTCGGAGACCCCTCGTTTCGCGACGATCAGCGCAGCCTGCTGACGCCGGAGACGATCGACAACAACATCCAGGGCATCAAGAAAATCTTCGCGCGGATGCTGAGCTACCAGGAAGGCCCGACCGGCGCGCTGATGGTCAACAATGCCGACTGGCTGTTGAAGCTGAATTACATCGAATTCCTGCGCGACGTCGGCCGGCACTTCTCGGTCAACCGCATGCTGTCCTTCGACAGCGTCAAGCTGCGGCTCGATCGCGACCAGTCGCTGTCCTTCCTCGAATTCAATTACATGATCATGCAGGGCTACGACTTCGTCGAGCTGAACCGGCGTTACGGCTGCACGTTGCAGATGGGCGGCTCCGATCAATGGGGCAACATCATCAACGGCGTCGATCTCAGCCATCGCATGGGCGGGCCGCAACTCTACGCGGTGACGACGCCGCTGCTGACCACGGCCTCGGGCGCGAAGATGGGCAAGACCGCCAAGGGCGCGGTGTGGCTCAACGGCGATCTCTTCAGCCCCTATGATTTCTGGCAATACTTCCGCAACACCGAGGACGCCGACGTCGGCAAATTCCTCAAGATTTTTACCCGGCTGCCGCTGACTGAAATCGCCAGGCTCGAAGCGCTCGGCGGCGCGGAGATCAACGAGGCCAAGAAGATTCTCGCCACCGAGGCGACGGCGATCGTGCATGGCCGCGACGCGGCTTTAGCGGCGATGGAAACCGCGCGCCAGACTTTCGAGGAAGGCGCGATCGCGCAGAGCCTGCCGACGCTCGACATCGCGCGCGCCGATCTCGATGCCGGCATCGGCGTGCTCGGCCTGTTCGTCAAAGCCGGCTTCGTCGCCTCGAACGGCGAAGCGCGGCGCCAGATCAAGAGCGGCGGACTGCGCATCAACGATACGCCCGTCACCGACGAGAAGATGACGTTGGGTGCGGCACATCTCACGCCCGAAGGCGTCATCAAACTATCGATGGGCAAGAAGAAGCACGTGTTGCTGCGGCCGAGCTAGAAATAAGCCACGACGCAGATGCTCCTCGTCCCAACTCCCGTTGTGGCAGAGGGTGGCTTCGCAAAGCGACGTCGGGTGCGCGGTCAAACGTCGCATCTCAACATGACCCCCTCACCCGGCCCAGCCTTTGGCTGGTCGACCCTCTCACACAAGGCGAGAGCGAGCTGACCTCCGGCAGCTTTCGATCCGCCGCGCCGCCCCGGC
>JAQGJY010000189.1 GCA_028290325.1 Tardiphaga sp. | reverse complement strand
AAGAAGCTCGGCCGCCTCGATCGGCGTGAGCTAGTTGATCTCCTCGACGTTATCGGCGACGTGTTCGGTGGTCAGCCGCGCGACCAAGGCGGCCATATCGAGAGCGCAGTTCGGCGAGGTGTGGATGTCCGTCATGGCTCACCTGTGTCGTCCGCCGGCCATGAGCCGGGGTCGGTGAGCGGGCCGCTCAGACCACGGCGATTGCCGGCCGATGTCGTGGACTGTCGCTGGGCATAATCGCTGAGTTTCCGATGATGCGGAGGTGATCGAGGATCCCGCGCCGCTGGTCCTGAAATGGGCTTTCACAGCGATGAGGTCAAGGAGAAAAGGTAACACCGTCATTGCGCGCCGGCGCGCAATTGGCATGAGCCAATCTGGCGTCGAGCGACCCCATCCAGTCTCGTTTCAAATGAACAAAACTGGAGTGCCTGGTTGCCGCGTTCCGCGACGACGCGGAACTCGGCTCCTCGCAATGGCAGCCGTCTTACTCGCCCATCCTCGCCACCAGGGCGTCGGAGACTTCGAAATTCGCATAGACGTTCTGCACGTCGTCATGCTCGTTCAGCAGATCGATCAGCTTGATCAGCTTTTCGCCGGTTTCGTCATCGACCGGGATGGTGTTCTGCGGTTTCCATGTCAGTTGCGCCTTGCGCGCCTCGCCGAACTTCGCCTCCAACGCCTTGGCGACCTCGCGGAATGTGTCCTGCGCCGCATAGATCTCGTGGCCGTTTTCCGTTGATACGACATCGTCCGCGCCGCCCTCGATCGCCGCTTCGAGCATCGCGTCATCGGAGGCGGCCTTGGCGTCGTATTCGATGATTCCGACGTGATCGAACATGAAGGAGACCGAGCCGGTCTCGCCGAGATTGCCGCCGGATTTGGTGAAGTAAGAGCGGATGTCGGAGGCGGCGCGGTTGCGATTATCGGTCAGCGCCTCGACGATGACGGCAACGCCGCCGGGGCCGTAACCCTCGTAACGGATTTCGTCGTAATGCTCGGACTCGCCGCCGATCGCCTTCTTGACGGCGCGCTCGATCGAATCCTTCGACATGTTTTCCTGCCGCGCGGTGATGATGGCCGCGCGCAGCCGCGCATTCATCGCCGGATCAGGCTGGCCCATCTTGGCGGCGACGGTGATTTCGCGCGCCAGCTTGCTGAACAGCTTCGATTTCTGGGCATCCTGTTTGCCCTTGCGATGCATGATGTTCTTGAATTGGGAATGTCCGGCCATGCGGAAGTCTTTCTAATGGGATCGCGGCTGACGAAGCGGCACGAAAACCGTGCGAGACACGGGCTTATAGGTCAGGACATGGGCGAAATCAAAGGCTTGAGCGCTGCCACCTCACCGGGCGGCGGCGGCGCCGCGGATCGGACGGCGGCGATAAGTTAACTTGCTCTTCATTGGAAGCCGGCATCTTCAGCTTATTTAACCATATGGCGATCCTGATGGCCTTTGCACTTTTCCGGACAAATTCACCACCCGCCGCCATGATCGAGCCCAATCCCGCCGCGGCAAAGACCGTCGCAGCCGCAGAGACCGCCGCCATCGATCCGGCGCGGGATATCCTTGATCTGCTGGACCTCGAATTGCAGGCGATGACGCGGCACCTCGAGCGCGCCACCGACAAGGTCGCGAGCGGCGCACAATCCGCCGCCGACAAGCTGGGCATGATTCGCGAACGCACCGATGCGCTCACCGGCCGAACCAGCACGGCGCGCACCACGGCCGCGACCTTCACGCAGGCCGCCGACAAGTTCACCCGCTCCGCCGGCGATATCGGCGCGCAGGTCCGCGACGCCAGCCGGCTGGCGCAAGACGCCGCCGACGCCGCCCGCGAGGCCGGCATGATCGTCGACCGGCTGCGCGATTCCTCGGCGGCGATCGGCAACGTCGTCAACCTGATCGCGTCGATCGCCCGGCAGACGACGCTGCTGGCGCTGAACTCGACCATCGAAGCCGCCCGCGCGGGCGAGGCCGGGCGCGGATTTTCGGTGGTCGCCACCGAGGTCAAGGCCTTGGCGGTGCAGACCCAGAAAGCGACCGAGGAAATCCGCCGCAAGATCGAAACCCTGCAGCTTGATGCGACGACCTCGATCGACGCCGTGCAGCGGATTGCCAAGTCCATCGATGCCATCCGTCCGGTTTTCGAGAACGTCAGCAAGACCGTCGAGGACCAGGGCCAGACCACCGACGAGATGGCCGTCAATGCCGCCACGACATCGGATTTCATCGTCGCTGTCGCGGATTCCGCCGGCGATATCGACAGCGTCAGCAAGGATGCCGAAGAGCATGGCGAAGAGGTCGCCGCCGCCGGCCGCGCCGTCGCCGGCTGCGTCGAAAAACTGAAAAGCCGCTGCGCGGTGCTGTTGCGTCAGCACGTCTCCGCATCGGACAACGGGCGCGCGCCGATGCCGTGCAGCATCGATATGAAGGTCACTTTATCCGGCCGAACCGTATCGGCGCTGGTCTATGAATTGTCGCGCGGCGGCCTGCTGATCGGCGGCGCCGAGGCGGCATCGCTGCCGCTCCGTCAGCTGCTGGACGCCGAGATCGCCGGTATCGGCGCTTGCAGGATCAGGATCATCGAGCAGACCGAACTCGGCGCGCGATCGGACTTCGTCGGCCATGATGCCGCTTTACTTGACCGCATCGAAGACGCGCTGTTCGCATTGCATGACGAAAATGCCGAAGGCATCGCCCGTGCGATGGATGCCGGCGTCGCCGCCACGAAAATCTTCGAAGGCGCGATCGCAAGCGGCCGGATCAGCGCCGATGACCTGTTCGATACGACGTACGTCCCGATCGAGACCTCCAATCCGCCGCAGTTTCACACTCGCTTCACCGCGTTCATGGAGTGCGAGCTGACCGACCTGCAGGAGCAGGTTCTGGCAATGGACCCGCGGCTTCGTTTCGCGGCGCTCGCCGATCGCAATGGCTACATCGCCATGAACAACAAGGCTTGCTCGCTGCCGCAACGGCCCGACGATCCGGCCTGGAACGTCACCAACTGCCGCAACAAGCGCATCTTCAACGATGCCGCCGGACTCGCCGCCGCGCGCAACCTCCGCACCTATTTCGTGCAAAGCTATCCGCGCGACATGGGCAACGGCGTGCGCGTGCGGATGCGCGAGATCTGCGTGCCGATCCGCGTCGATGGCCGGCATTGGGGCGCGTTCCGCACCGCCTACGTGCTGTAGGCAGGCGGCATCGCGCGGTCGTCGATCCAGAAATCCGGCTGCGTCTGCGAGAGGCGGCCACCGAGCCGCACCGGCGCGATCCTGATCGCCAGCCCGCTGGTATCGTCGGTTTCGACGGCGACGCCGCTCAGCGTCGCCGGCCCGAAAGCCGGCTCGAAGCGCCCCGACGGAATCCCGGTCGTGAAGCGCCGCACCGGCTCTTCCTTCTGCATGCCGATCACGGAATCATAGTCGCCGGTCATGCCGGCATCGGTCATATAGGCCGTGCCGCCTTTGAGAATCTGGTGATCGGCCGTCGGCACATGCGTATGGGTGCCGACGACGAGACTGACGCGGCCGTCGCAGAAATAGCCCATGCCCTGTTTCTCGCTCGACGCCTCGCCGTGAAAATCGACCACGATCGCATCGACCGCCTCGCGCAACGGACAGGCGTCGAGTTCGCGGCCGATGGCGCTGAACGGATCGTTGAGCGGCTCCATGAAAACGCGGCCCATCGCATTGATGACCAGCGCCCGGGCGCCATTTTTGGTCTCGACCATCGCCGCTCCCCTGCCCGGCGTGTAGCGCGGAAAGTTCAGCGGGCGGACGAGACGTGGCGCACGCTCGATAAAAACCAGCGCCTCTTTCTGATTCCAGGCGTGATTGCCGAGCGTGACGGCATCCGCGCCGGCTTCGATGAAGTCGTTATAAATCGACTCGGTAATGCCGAAGCCGCCAGCCGCGTTCTCGCCATTGACGATCACGAGATCGAGCTTCCACGACGTGACCAGGCCGGGCAGACGATCGAGGATTGCGGTGCGGCCGGTTTTGCCGACGACGTCGCCAATGAACAGAATACGCAAGCTACGGGCTCCGGAAATCGATGGTTTCAATGTCGGTTAGCATGAAATCCAGGCGCGCGTCGTGGGCCGTGGCCGGCACGTAGGCGATTTCCTGTACGGCGAAAGCGACGCCGATCGCGATCACCGATTTGCGCGCGCGCAGATCCGCCAGCGTGCGATCGTAAAGTCCCGCGCCGTAGCCGATGCGGTGACCGGCGCGATCAAACGCCGCCAGCGGGACCAGCACGATATCGGGAAACAGTTGCTCGGCCTCGGCCGGTGGTTGCGAGATGCCGAGCGGACCCGGCTTCAGAGGCGCGTCGTCAGTCCAGGCGCGGAACGTCAGCGGCGCATCGCGTGGGCCGATCACCGGCAGTGCCAGCCGCGCGCCTTGGCATGCCAGCGCCTTCATCAAGGGTCGGGGATCGATCTCGCTGCGGATCGGCCAGAAGCCCGACACGATCGCCTGGTCGGGCACGGATACCGGCAGCCCGCGCGCCGCGATCGCTTGCCCGGCCGCCGCGCGCCGCGCTGCATCGAGCGCATCGCGTCTGGCGAGGGCGGCCGCCCGGAGATCGGATTTAGCGGCGTCGGTAAACAACCAAGTCATTCGCTCTTATAAAGAGCCGTCGTCACCCGCGAAAGCGGGCGAAAAAGTGCGAAGCCGCGAAAGCCGTTGGAGCACTCGATCCCGGAGCACCTACGAAAGTAGGTGGGCACCATGTGACCGGATCCACGGACCCGGCCAGGGACAGTTCCCGTTGAGATCGATAAGGCCCCGGGGATATTATGGCTCCTGACGTGCGACGCAGCCTCGCTCTCGCAATATAGGCGCGATCGGCCGCTGGCGCCAGCGTGCGTTGACCGCCAGGCGCCTTACTTCAAGACGTTGATTTCGCGCAGGTAGCGTTGCACCCCGGGATGAATGCGATCGACGCTCAAGGCCGCCGCAGCGGTGTTCGCGGCCGTGGTCTCGCGCGCCTGCGCCAACCGCGCGCCGAAAGCGGCCTCGGCACGATGCAGCGTGCGCGCCAGACGATAGGCGACATCATCCGGCAAATCCGCCCGCGCCAGAATGAAACTCCACGAGCCGACGGACTCGATCGCGGCGCTCTGGCCGGGATAGCTGCCGGCCGGCACCGTCATCGGCTTCAGGAACGCATGCTTGGCGCGAATGCGGGCGATCTCTCCCGCCAGCGGCGCGATGAAGCGCGCGCCCCCGGGCGCCTGCCCCGCCGCCTGGAAACCAGGCCAACCGACGCCCGCGCCCCACAGCGCGGCGACGCGGCCATCCGCCAGCATGGCCGGCCCATCGCCGGCGCGATCGAGATAGACCGCGCCGAAATCCGTGTCCTGCGCGAGGCCCAATCCATCGAGCATGTAGCGCGACAGGATCACCAGGCCGGAGCCCTTCGCGCCGAACGCGACCGGCTGGCCCTTGAGATCGGCGATGCTGCGATACGGACTATCGGCGCGCACCACGAACAGCCCGGGATTGGAATACATCGCGGTGATGATTTTCAGGGTCGTCGCCGGGCGTCCAATGCCGACGAAGGCCTCGTAAGCCGGCTCGCCGGCGACCAGCGCGATATCGAGCGCGCCGCTTTCCAGCAATGGTATGTTCTCAGCGCTGCCTTTGGTGCCCCGCAACGCAATCGTCAGCGTCGGATCGGTGTCGTGCATCACCTCCGCGAAGGCTTGGCCATAGACCGGAAAGCCGCCACCCGGCGTCGCGGTGCCCAGCGTCAGCGTCAACGCTTGCGGCTGGTGTTGGGCGTGCGCGGCGGCCCGCGGCATCACCATTGCCACGATCGCAAGTCCGATCGTCCAGCCGATGCGCGTCATGCTCATGCTCATTCCTCCGTCGCCCTCCGCAGGCTGGCATCGTCATCACGCGTAGGCAAACCGTCGTTTCTGTGACAGCCTGCGCGGCAGGGGCGCGGAGCCCACGCGTGGAGACGATCATGATCGCTTGTTGGCGCGCGGCTCTCACATCGGCGGTCTGTGTCCTATGGCTGGCGGGCGTTTCGCCGACCGCCGCCGCGGATTATCCGAGCAAACCGGTGCGCTGGCTGATCGGCTTCGCGGCGGGCGGGCCGGTCGATATCGTCGCGCGGATCATGAGCCAATGGCTGTCGGATCATTTCGGCCAGCAATTCATCGTCGAGAACCGCGCCGGCTCCGGCGGCAACATCGCCGCCGCCGCCGCGATCAATGCGCCTCCCGATGGCTATACGTTGCTGTTCGTCGCACCGAACAATGCGATCAGCGCGTCACTTTACAAAAAGCTGCCTTATGATTTCATCCGCGACACCGCGCCGGTCGCCAGCATCATGCAGCTCACCAACATGATGGTGATTTCAAACGCGATGCCGGTGAAAACCGTCCAGGAGTTTATCGATTACTGCAAGGCCAATCCCGGCAAGATCTCCTACGCGTCGTCAGGCAACGGCACCTCCGTGCACATGTCGGCCGAGTTGTTCAAGGCGCTGACGAAGTGCGATATGCAGCACGTGCCGTATCGTGGCTCGGCGATCGCATTCCCGGATATCATCTCGGACAAGGTGCAACTGATCTTCGACAACCTGCCCTCCGCGCTGGAGCAGGCGCGCGGCGGCACGGTGCGCGCGCTTGGCGTGACCTCGCCGCAACGCTGGCCCGGCGTCATGGACGTGCCCGCCATCGCCGAAACGGTGCCGGGCTTCGAGTCCGTCGGCTTCTATGGCATCTCCGCGCCGAGGGGCACGCCGCCCGAGATCGTCGCCACGCTCAACAAGGCGGTCGATCTCGCACTGAAGGATCCGAAGCTGATCGCGCGCCTCGGCGAAGTCGGCGGCCTGCCGAAGCCGATGACGCCCGACGAATTCGGCAAGCTCATCACCGCCGAGACCGAGAAGTGGCGCAAGGTGGTCGAGTTTGCCGGCGTCTCGGTCGATTAGACGCTCACGGCGACGAGGGCTGGCACCACATCGACTTGCGCGATCGCTGAACCGACGACATAGGCGAAGCCCAGTAGCGCGAGGAAACCAAGCAGAAACAGCGCGAACAGAATGATCGCGACCTTCTTCGCGACGGCCGAAATGTTGGTGAGGCCGAGGCCGCCGGCGATCAGCGAAATGACGAGACAGATGACGGCCCATTTGAACATGACGTGATTTCCCTTGAAAACGATGCCCTGCAACGTCGCCGCTCCGGCAAAGTTCCGCGTTGGCGCGAGCGCCGGCGCCTCGTCCGGTGTCCACGGCCACCGACGCTCCCGTCGTAACGCAGCCGACGATTGCCGCCTTGCCGCCACCACGCTAAGAGATGCGTTACCTCCGGCCGCCTCCCGCGCGCCGCGGGCCTGTAGCTCAATGGTTAGAGCCGGCCGCTCATAACGGTCTGGTTGCAGGTTCGAGTCCTGCCGGGCCCACCAGTCGTTTCCCCCGACTGCTGACGCATCATTTTTCCGTCGGCACGCCCGCATCGCGGATGACGCTCGCCCATCGCGTGGTTTCGCTTGCGATGAAGGCGCGGAATTCGTCAGGTGTATTGCCGACAAGCATGGCGCCCTGGCTCGACAATTTCGAGGTCACATGCGGGTCCTTGATGGCCTCAACCGCCGCCTTGTGCAGACTGGCGATCACGTCCTGCGGAGTGCCG
>JAQGJY010000187.1 GCA_028290325.1 Tardiphaga sp. | reverse complement strand
TCTCGATCAGCTGGTCGTCGGCCCGTCGCACCAGGGCTCGCCGCTCGCAACCGCATTGGTCGAGGAGGCCAAACGCCTGTCACCCGAAGGCGTGACGCTGAAAGTTAATGACGACAATGCCCGCGCGATCCGAATTTACGAGCTCAATGGATTCGTCGATATCGGTGAGGACTTCAATCCCGGCTCGAAGCGTCCAGTGCGCAAGATGGCGTGGGTGCCAGCGAGGTAGTCCACCGCAGCTCAACGCAATAATCGCAGACGCCGCGAAGCTTGACGGCTTGCGCGGTGAACCTCACACGCCCTGGAACTGCAAACGCGAGAGCCGCGCATATAGACCGCCCGCCGCTACAAGCGATGAGTGGGTGCCCTGCTCGACGATGAGGCCACGATCCAGAACGAGAATGCGATCGCACGACAGCACAGTCGCGAGGCGATGCGCGATCACCAGCGTGGTGCGGTGCTTCATCAGCTCCTCAAGCGCGGTCTGCACCAGTGTTTCGGACTCGGCGTCGAGCGAGGAGGTCGCCTCGTCGAGCAACAGCAAAGGCGCGTCGCGCAGGATCGCGCGCGCGATCGCAATACGCTGGCGTTGGCCGCCGGACAACGTCACGCCGCGTTCGCCGAGTTGCGTGTCGAAACCCTCAGGCAGCCGCGTGACGAATTCGGTCGCATGCGCGAGATCGGCAGCGCGGCCGACGTCGGCATCGCTGGCATCGGGGCGGCCGAAGCGGATGTTGTCGCGCGCGGACATCGCGAAGACGACGCTGTCCTGTGGCACCAAAGCGATGCGCGCGCGCACATCCTGCGGGATCGCCTCGCGCACGGGCACGCCGTCAACCGCGATGCTGCCGGACGCCGGATCGTAGAACCGCAACAGCAGGTGAAACAGGGTGCTCTTGCCGGCACCGGACGGGCCGACGATCGCGACCTTCTCGCCCGCCCGTACGGAAAACGAGACGTTATCCAATGCCAAGGCATCGGGCCGTGTCGGATAAGCAAACGTCACGCGATCAAAGACGACGTCACCACGCGCGGGCGTCGGCAGTGCGCGCGGCGACGCCGGGGCCGCGATGTCGGACTTGACGTTCATGATCTCGAACAGCCGTTCGGCCGCGCCCGACGCAGCCGAGACTTCGCCCCAGACTTCGCTGAGCTGGCCGAGGCTGGACGCCGCGAAGGCGGCATATAAGACGAACTGGCCGAGCCGGCCGGGCGTGATGGCGCCGGTCAAAACGTCGTTGGAGCCGACCCACAGGATGATGACGACACTGGTAAAGACGATGAAGATGATGACGGCGGTCAGCACCGCGCGCGCCCACGTCGAGCCGCGTGCCGCCCGATAGGCCTGCTCGACGTCGCCGGAAAAGCGCGTATTGGCGAGACGTTCGTTGGTATAGGCCTGCACCGTGCGGATCCCGCCGATCAGTTCCGACGCATAGGCCGAGGCATCCGCGAGGGTATCTTGCGCGGTGCGCGACAGTCGGCGCACCCAGCGTCCGAAAGCGACCAATGGCAACACGATCAACGGAATCGCCAGCAGCACGAACAGCGACAGGCGCGGACTCGTCACGACCATCATCGCGGTCGCGCCGATGAACAGCATGATGTTGCGAAGCGCGATCGAGACCGACGCGCCGACGGCGGATTTGATCTGCGTGGTGTCGGCGGTGAGCCGGGAAATCAATTCGCCACTGCGCGCGGAATCGAAGAACACCGGCGACAGCGAGGTGAGATGCGCGAACACGTCGCCACGCAGATCGGCGACGATGCGCTCGCCGATCGTCATCACGAGATAATAACGCAGCGCGCTGGCCAGCGCGAGAACGGCGACCAGTGCCACCATCACGCTGAAATAGCTGTTGATCATCGCGATGCCTTCGGGGCTGAACCCGAAATCGATCATGCGGCGGACCGCGATCGGCACCGTCAACGTCGTCAGCGCGGCGATGGTCAGTGAAATCAGCGCGAACACCGCGCGGGTGCGATACCGGCCGACATAGGGGGCCAACGCCAGCAGCGGGCGCAGTTTGGCGCGCCGCGCCGGCGGCGTCGAGGGTTGGATCGTCGGGTCGATAGTCGGAGGGGGCGCAACCTCCCGGGTGTCGTCAAGCCGTTCGACTGCGCTCATGATGTTCCGATCAACGCTTCAGGCGCTTCAAATAGGCCTCGCCAGCGGGTCTGGCAATTGTGGCAGATGTCCATGACAGCTTGTCTCAGCGCGCGACCTGCGATATAGAGCGGCCCAAATCCAGCCATTACGCTATTTGGAACTACCTAGCGCAAGGCGCGAGCGCGCCGAAGGACATGCCATGAAAGCCGAGACCCACCCCGATTATCACAACATCACAGTCGTTATGACGGATGGCACCGAGTATCAGACCCGGTCGACCTGGGGCAAGGCAGGCGACAAGCTGAACCTGGACATCGATTCCAAGTCGCACCCGGCCTGGACCGGCGGCACCCAGCAGATGCTCGATCGCGGCGGCCGCGTGTCGCGCTTCCAGAAGAAGTTCTCGGGCTTCCTCAAGAAGGATTGATCGCGCCTCGCGCGTCAGGCTTCGCGCACGGACGAATCCATATGACATCGCCCCGGTTGTGCCGGGGCGATTTTCGTTTACGCATTGCCTTCTCAGAGAGACAACACGTCCGGGCGTACTGCATTCGCCCGGAGCCTGCAAAATACGGCAAGGACGGGGAATTTCAGTCCGAGGCGTTAGCGCTCGAAGGCGGCCTTGAGCAGGTTCAGCTGCGGCACCAGCGGATTGCCAATTGGGGCGCGGGCCGTCGCATCGGCATGCATCGTCGCGTCGAGCCGCCGCACCTTGGTCTGCAATAGCATCGAGCGCACAATGAGATCCTGCAATTGCGCCGGCAGTTTCTCGATCATGTCTTCCGCGCCGGGCTCGGCGGCGGAGAGCTTCACCTTGGTTTTTTCGCGATTGGCCTGACTCAACGTCATTTCGCCTTCCTTGACCGCGCGATGCAGCAGCAGCCAGGAGGCGAGTTGCATCAATCGCGTGGTCAGTCGCATGCTTTCGGTCGCGTAGGTGAGCGACACCACGCGCTCCAGCGCCTTGGCCTCGCTGCGGCCCGCGCCATCGAGATAGGCAGCGGTTTCCTCCACCAGATCCATGCCCTCGCGAAACAGGACCGTGAAGGCGGCGGAGCCGGTCATCCGTTCGCCAAACTGAACAAGTCCGGCCGTGCTCTGCATCCGATCCGCCATCTCAAAAACGCCTCACGCCACTGGACACGCCGCCGGGTTCGAACCCCGATATATGATGAACAAATCATTACGCCAGCGGCGGCGGGAGTCGAGTCGATTGCGAAACGGATTGCGCCAAGGGTTAACAGCGCTGTCGCCGCCACCAACGCAAAAAAGAGCCGCCGTTTCCGGCGGCTTTTGAAGTTGGATAACAGGGAGGCGTCAAACAGAGTGACAGGAGCCACTCGGTGCCCAAACAAGGACAACCATCGTTATAAATTGAAAACCTTAATGTCGCGTAAACGCGCGATCGTGTTCATATGACGTTAACCACGTTGGCGCGGGTCAGGATTTGAAAAAGCGCGCGGCGGCATCCCGGCTGGCTTTCTTCGTCTCGATCGCCGCCTGCAACCGCGCGATCTCGTCGTGTAGCGCTGCGACCCGCGCGGTCAGTTCATCGACCGACAGAAGCGACAGATCCTGCCCGATCCCGTGGACGATCGCTGTCTTCGGGGCCTCTTCCTCATCGCGCGCCATGGTTATCTCTCTTGTTAGGTTGCCAGTTCCGGCCTCGCTGTCTAATCAAGGCCACCCTTCGATCAGACAGACCTGAATAAACCAACTCGGGCCGAGGACACACCATGCCATTGCCAGCGCAGATGACAGCCGTCGCGATCACCAAGCCGGGCGGGCCGGAGGTTCTTCAGCCCGAAAGCCGCGCCTTACCGAAGCCAGGTTCCGGCGAAATTCTCATCAAGGTCGCGGCCGCCGGCGTCAATCGCCCCGATGTCGCGCAACGGTCCGGCAGCTATCCGCCGCCGCCCGGCGCCAGCGACCTGCCCGGCCTCGAAGTGTCCGGGGAAGTCGTCGCGATCGGCGACGGCGTCACCAAACACAAGCTCGGCGACAAGGTGATGTCGCTGGTCGCCGGCGGCGGCTACGCGCAATATTGCATCGCGCAGGACGCGCAGGCGATGACGGTGCCGGATGCGCTGACGATGCAGGAAGCCGGCGCGACGGCGGAGACGCTGATGACCGTCTGGCATAACGTGTTTGAGCGTGGCGGCCTGCGAGCCGGTGAGACATTGCTCATTCACGGCGGCTCGTCCGGGATCGGCACCATGGCGATCCAGCTCGCAAAGGCGTTCGGCGCGACCGTCATCGTCACCGTCGGTTCGCAGGAGAAGGCGGACGCCTGCACCAAGCTCGGCGCGGATCATGCGATCAACTACAAGACGCAGGATTTCGTCGAACAGACCAAGACGATCACCGGCGGAAAAGGCGTCAACCTGATCCTCGACATGGTCGGCGGCGACTACATCGACAAGAATTACGAGATCGCGGCGATCGACGGCCGCATCGTGCAGATCGCATTTCTCGGCGGCCCGAAGGCGACCGTGAATTTCGCCAAGCTGATGATGAAGCGGCTGCATCACACCGGCTCGACGCTGCGGCCCCGCACCAATGCCGACAAAGCGGCGATGGT
>JAQGJY010000185.1 GCA_028290325.1 Tardiphaga sp. | reverse complement strand
GACATCACCGAATACATGCCTTGCTTGCGCGCCAGCTTCGGGTCTTTCTCGATCCGATAGATCGGCACTTCCGACGCCCGGCGAAATACCGAGAACACCGCGCGATCCTTCATGAAATCGATCGCGTAATCGCGCCACTCCCCGGCCGACACCATGCGGCCGTATAGATTGAGAATGCGGCCGAGTTCGAGTCGATTGAACGAGACGGTCGCCGGCGGCATCGCGCTGCCGCCCATGCGTTGATCGCTTTTGTTCTCTCCGGACTCGGTTTCACCGGACATCGATATCATGCGGCCTCCTGTCATCTGCGCGACATGATCGCGCCGACCGCGCGTCGCCGCAAGCCCGCGTCCAATGAACCTCGTCAAGTCCGCCCCGACGTCACGCGATCGTTAGGTCGGGCCACAATGGAGCCGCAGTTTCGCCCATCGCCCGCCCCGCGTCGTTGTCAAACATTCATCACTGCGTTGGCCCGGTCCATTCGGTCCTGGATTCCTCAGCCCCCAGCCCCCCGGGGCTGAACGCGGCCGGGCCGACGCGGCCTCATGATCCAAGACTATTTAGGACCGGCGCGAGCTGGTCCTTTTTCTTTTTGGGTTTTGCTTTTTGAGATTTCTATTTAGCAATGAGTCCTTGGCGGGGACCCAGACTTTGCAAAATTGATCGCGCGACTCTGGATCGCCGCTGGCGCGGCGATGAGCGGTGATCATCGTTTATTGCAAACCGGCTGAATTACTTCAGCGACGTCATCGCCGCGCCGAGCATCGGGCCGGGTCTGTCGCGGCTGCCATCCTGCACATAGACGACGGCGGCATCGACGCCATCACGCGCGACATTCTCAAGCGGCACGGTCCAGCTGTTCGCCGTCCCGGTCCAATCGCCGACCTTCAGCCAATTGCGGACCACGTTGTAGTAGGTGACCTCGCGGCCGCGATTCTCGCCGCGCCCGATCGCGATCGGCACCGATTTCGACACCGAGCAGATCCATACTTCGCCGCGTGACGACGCGGTCGCCGGAGTCTTCGAGGCGGCGACGCTGACATTGATCTGCTTGCCGCTCTGCGTCAGCGACACCGGCACCGACATCGTCTTGTCGACGGCCTGTTTGGTGGTGATGACGGCATTTTCGATATGACCGCGATCGCTGCCGATCATATGCACGGTGCCGTTGACGATGACCTGCGGTGTATAGACGTCGCGATCGCCGCGCATATGCGAATAGGCCTTCTGGCGCGCGCTGAACCGCGCATCCGCCAGCGTGTCCTTCCAGCCAAGGTAATCCCAGTAATCGATCGGCATCGTCAGCGCGATGATCGAGGGATCTGCCGCGAGGTCGCCAAGAATCTTGTCGGCCGGCGGACAGGACGAGCAGCCTTGCGAGGTGAACAGTTCGATCACCGCGCGCGGCTCGGTTGCTTGCGCGGAGCCAATCAGCATGAGGCCCGGCAGCGCGGATGCGGCACACGCGACAAGCGCGCCTGTCCATCCTGTCCTGCCGCTCAGCATGCTCATGAACTCAACCTAACGACGCCCTGCCCGATATGCGAAGGCGGCCTGTCTTAGGCCGCCTTCCGATCACTGACCACTCACTTCGCGGTGAGAGTTTGCTTCAACAGCAGCATCAACATTCGCATTCGTCATTGCGAGGCGCGACGGTCGTCGTCTTCGAAGGCCTTCGCGACAAAGCAAGCCAGCTCTTTCCGTCTCAAAGAACTGGATTGCTTCGGCGCATGACATCGCTCGACAACGAGCAATGCCATGCGCCTCGCAAGAGCGAACTTTGGCCTTACGCCGCCAGCTTGCGCAGCACGTAATGCAGGATGCCGCCGTTGCGGTAGTAATCCAGTTCGTCCAGCGTATCGATGCGGCACAGCAGCGGAATGTCGCGACGATTGCCGTCCATCGAAACGATTTCCGCCACCAGTTTCTGGCGCGGCTTCAGATCGCCCTGCAGGCCGCGAATGCTGACGCTCTCGTCGCCCTTGAGGCCGAGCGTCTGCCACGACGTGCCTTCCTCGAAGGTCAGCGGCAGAATGCCCATGCCGACGAGATTCGAGCGATGAATGCGCTCGAAGCTCTGCGTGATGACGGCGCGGACGCCGAGCAAACGCGTGCCCTTCGCGGCCCAATCGCGCGACGAACCGTTGCCGTATTCGGCGCCGGCGAATACCACCAGCGGGACCTGCTCCTGCTGATACTTCATCGCGGCGTCGTAGATCGACATCTCCTCGCCGTCGGGCCAATGCTTGGTCATGCCGCCTTCGGGCACGTTGCCGTCGGCACCCTTGAGGATGAAGTTCTTGATGCGGATGTTGGCGAAGGTGCCGCGCATCATCACTTCATGATTGCCGCGCCGGGTGCCGTATTGGTTGAAGTCGGCCGGCCGCACCTGATGCTCGGAGAGATATTTTCCGGCGGGTGAGGACAGCTTGATCGAACCGGCCGGCGAGATGTGATCGGTGGTGATCTTGTCGCCGAAGATCGCGAGAATGCGCGCGTTGACGACGTCGATGATCGGCTCCGGCTCCTTCTTCATGCCGACGAAGTAAGGCGGGTTCTGCACATAGGTCGAACCCATATTCCACTTGTAGGTCTCGCTCTCGACCGTCTTGATCTTCTGCCAGTTGCTGTCGCCCTTGAAGACGTCGGCGTAACGCGACTTGAAGACCTTCGCGGTCACGAACTTCTTGATGAAGGCATTGATCTCCTTGGTCGTCGGCCAGATGTCCTTGAGATAGACCGGCTGACCGTCCTTGCCGATGCCGATCGGCTCGACCGCGAGATTCTTGGTCACGGTGCCGGCCAGCGCGTAGGCGACCACCAGCGGCGGCGAGGCGAGATAGTTCGCCTGCACGTCCGGCGAAACCCGGCCTTCGAAATTGCGATTGCCCGACAGCACGGCGGCGGCGATGATTCCGTTGTCGTTGATCGCCTTCGAAATCTCTTCCGGCAACGGACCCGAATTGCCGATGCAGGTGGTGCAGCCGAAGCCGATCAGGTTGAAGCCGACCTTGTCGAGATCGGCCTGCAAGCCGGAATTGGCGAGATATTCGCCGACGACCTGAGAGCCCGGCGCGAGCGAGGTCTTGACCCACGGCTTCGACTTCAGGCCCTTGGCGACGGCGTTGCGCGCCAGCAGACCGGCGCCGATCAGCACGCTCGGATTCGAGGTGTTGGTGCAGGAGGTGATCGCCGCGATGACGACGTCGCCATGGCCGAGATCGTCCTTGCGGCCCTCGACCGCGAAGCGCGCCATCTGGTCGGTGGCCTTCTTGTATTCGGACGCCATCGCGGCGGCGAAGCCCTCGGCGACCGCCGGCAGCGCGACACGGCCTTCGGGACGCTTCGGGCCGGCGAGCGACGGCACCACGTCGCCGAGATCGAGCGTCAGCGTCGTGGTGAACACCGGATCCGGCGAATCGGAGCTGCGGAACAGGCCCTGCGCCTTGGCGTATTTCTCGACCAGGGCGACGCGCGCCGAGGCGCGGCCGGAGGTCTTGAGATAATCCAGCGTCTCGGCATCGACCGGGAAGAAGCCGCAGGTGGCGCCGTATTCCGGCGCCATGTTGCCGATCGTCGACTTGTCGGCGACCGAGAGAAAATCGAGACCGGGGCCGTAGAATTCGACGAACTTGCCGACCACGCCCTGCTTGCGCAGCATCTGGGTCACGGTCAGCACCAGGTCGGTCGCGGTGACGCCTTCCTTCAGCGCGCCCTTGAGCTTGAAGCCGACCACTTCCGGCAGCAACATCGACTGCGGCTGGCCGAGCATCGCGGCTTCCGCCTCGATGCCGCCGACGCCCCAGCCCAGCACGGCGAGGCCGTTGACCATCGTGGTGTGCGAATCGGTGCCGACCAGCGTGTCGGGATAGGCCACCTCGATCGTCTTGGTGACGCCGCGCGACTTGACCTTTTCCTTGCGGGTCCAGACCGTCTGCGCGAGATATTCAAGATTGACCTGATGGCAGATGCCGGTGCCGGGCGGCACGACGGAGAAATTCGTGAAGGCCTTCTGGCCCCATTTCAGAAACTCGTAGCGTTCCTTGTTCTGCTTGTATTCTTCCGCGACGTTCTTGCCGAAAGCCTTGTTGTCGCCGAAGAAATTCACGATCACCGAATGGTCGATGACGAGATCGACCGGCACCAGCGGGTTGATCTTTTCGGCATCGCCGCCGAGCGCCTGCATCGCGTTGCGCATCGCGGCGAGATCGACCACCGCGGGAACGCCGGTGAAATCCTGCATCAGCACGCGCGCCGGGCGGAACGCGATTTCATGCTCCAGCGACCTCTTCTTCAGCCATTTCGAGAACGCGATGATGTCGGCCTTCTTGACCGTGCGGTCGTCCTCGTTGCGCAGCAGGTTTTCCAGCAGCACCTTCATTGAATAAGGCAGCCGGGAAATGCCGGTCAGGCCGTTCTTCTCGGCGGTCGGCAGGCTGTAATAGACATAGGACTTGGTGCCGACCTTGAGGGTCTTCTTGCATTTGAAGCTGTCGAGAGAGGCCATGTGGACAATATCCAGTTCATCGTTTCGAGATACCCGGCGAGGTATCGGCAGGCGGAGGCGAGGGGCGACGCGGGCTTGCGGGCGAGATCAAGTTCCGGCTTATAGAATCTTTCTAGACGCACCGCCACAATCGTCAATCGCCATGCAGCCTTGCGCGATGATGAATCACAGGCCAACGCACCGGGAAAGGGTCGAGGCGTCAGATGATCCGGCTCTCGGGACAGAATGTGCGCTGCATGCGCGGTGGCCGCGAGTTGTTCGCCGGCGTCGGCTTCGCGGTCGACGGCGGCACGGCGCTGGCGATTACCGGCGCCAACGGCGCGGGCAAGACGTCGCTGCTGCGGATGATCGCCGGCTTGCTCACGCTGGGCGGCGGCGCGCTCGCGCTGGCGGGCGGCGATCCCGAACTGACCTTGCCGGAACAGGCGCATTATCTCGGCCACCGCGACGCGATGAAGCCGTCGTTGAGCGTGCGGGAAAACCTGGGGTTCTGGCGCGACTTTCTCGGCGGCGACGTGGCCGACGTGACCGAGAGTATCGCCGCGGTTGGGCTGTCGCATGCGATCGACCTGCCGGCGGTCGTGCTGTCGGCCGGGCAGCGCCGGCGGCTGTCCGTCGCGCGCCTGCTGGCGGTAAGGCGGCCGGTCTGGCTGCTCGACGAGCCGCTATCGGCGCTCGATGCCGCCGGGCAGGCGCTGATGGCCGCGCTGATGACGGATCATTTGTCCGGTGGCGGCGTGATTGTCGCCGCGACGCATGGACCGCTCGGCATCGAGGCGCGGGAGATGCGGCTGGGGGCGGCGGCGTGAGAGAGGTTTGGCGAGCACTGCCGCGACCCTGTTCCCCATCGATGCTGGCGGAAGGGGCGAGAAAGCGGCGGGCGGCCGTGCTATGACCGCCCTCCTCGCGATCATCCGCCGCGACATCGCGATCTCGCTCCGCATCGGCGGCGGCGCGTTGATCGGCGTGCTGTTTTTCCTCACCGTCGTGGTGCTGATGCCATTCGCCGTCGGGCCCGACCTCGCCTTGCTCCAGCGGCTCGGCCCGGCGATCCTGTGGATCGGCGCGCTGCTGGCGAGCCTGCTGACGCTGGATCGGCTGTTCACCGTCGACCACGACGACGGCTCGCTCGATCTGATCGCGATGGGCCGCGCGCCGCTGGAACTGGTCTGCGCCGCCAAGGCGCTGGCGCACTGGCTCGCGGCCGGGCTGCCGCTGATATTAGCGACGCCGGTGCTCGGATTGCTGCTGAACCTCGACGGCACGGCGAC
>JAQGJY010000179.1 GCA_028290325.1 Tardiphaga sp. | reverse complement strand
TCATACTTAAGGGGCCTCCGATGAAAGCTCGTAGCAAAACCGCGGCGCTTCCCGCTGCGATGTCGATTAAAGTGAAGCTGGCATTGATCGCGGCCGCTTTGGCCGTGCTGACCATTCCGACTCTCGGCCACGCGCAGGGCATCGTCGGCGGCGCGCGCGATGGATCGCGTGAGGGCAACCGCGTGGCCGGGCCGGTCGGTGGTGTCGTCGGCGGCGCGATCGGCGCGGGCGTCGGTGGCGCGGTCGGCGGCGTTAAAGGTGTGCTTGGCATTCCCGATCGCGGCTATCGCCGGGGCTATCGGTGCCGTGGCTACTACACCCGATCCGGCGTGTTTCGCTGCTATCGCTGATCCAGCGTCCTCGACCAATACGGCCCGGAGCGATCCGGGCTTTTTGTTGAGATCAGTTCTTTAGTTTGTAGCCGGTTTTGAAGATCCACCACACGGCGACCATGCATGAGACGAGAAAAAACAGCGTCACGCCGATGCTGAGTCCGACGCTGACATCGGCGATCTCGTAGAAGCTCCAGCGGAAACCGCTGATGAGATAGACCACCGGATTAAGCAACGTGATCGTCCGCCAGCCGGACGGCAGCATGTTCACCGAATAGAAGCTGCCGCCGAGAAACGTCAGCGGCGTCACGACCAGAAGCGGGATCACCTGCAGCTTCTCGAAGCCGTCGGCCCAGATGCCGATGATGAAGCCGAACAGGCTGAACGTTACCGCCGTCAGAATCAGAAACGTCAGCATCCAGAACGGATGGTTGATGTGCAGCGGCACGAACAGCCAGGCCGTCGCCAGAATGATCAGGCCGAGGATGATCGACTTGGTCGCGGCCGCGCCGACGTAACCCAGCACGATCTCGAAAAACGAGACCGGCGCGGACAAAAGCTCGTAGATCGTCCCGGTGAATTTCGGAAAGTAGATGCCGAAGGATGCGTTGGCGATGCTCTGCGTCAGCACCGACAGCATGATCAGCCCCGGCACGATGAAGGTGCCGTAGCTGACGCCGTCGATCTCCGAAATGCGCGATCCGATCGCCGCGCCGAACACCACGAAATACAGCGACGTCGACACCACCGGCGAGACGATGCTCTGCATCACCGTGCGCCAGGTGCGCGCCATTTCGAACAGATAGATCGCGCGGACAGCCCGATAGTTCATGTTAGGTCCTGACCAGGCTGACGAAGATGTCTTCGAGCGAGCTTTGCGTGGTGTCGAGATCCTTGAAGCGGATGCCGGCGGCGCGCAGATCGCTGAGCAGGCTGGTGATGCCGCTGCGTTCACTCGTTGTATCGTAGGTGTAGACCAGCTCGGTGCCGTCATCGAGCAGTTCGAGTTTGTAGGGCGCGAGTTCAACGGGAATGGCGTCGATGCGGCCTTGCAGATACAGCTTCAGCTTTTTCTGGCCGAGCTTCTGCATCAAGACGGACTTTTGTTCGATCAGCACGATCTCGCCTTTGTTGATGACGCCGATGCGATCGGCCATCTCCTCGGCTTCTTCAATGTAGTGCGTCGTCAGGATCACCGTGACGCCGGCGGCGCGCAGCTCGCGCACCACTTCCCACATGCCCTTGCGCAATTCGACATCGACGCCGGCGGTCGGTTCGTCAAGAAACAGGATTTGCGGCTCGTGCGACAATGCTTTGGCGATCATCACGCGGCGCTTCATGCCGCCGGACAGCGTGATGATGTTGTTGTCTTTCTTGTCCCACAGCGAGAGATCTTTGAGGATCTTCTCGATCAAGGCCGGATTCCGCGGCTTGCCGAACAGGCCCCGGCTGAACGTCACGGTCGCCCATACCGATTCAAAGGCATCGGTGTGCAATTCCTGCGGCACCAGGCCGATCAGCGAGCGCGCCGCGCGATAATCCTTCGCGATGTCGTGGCCGTTGACCTTCACGGTGCCGGTCGTGAGATTGGCGATGCCGCAGATGATGCTGATGAGCGTCGTCTTGCCCGCGCCGTTCGGCCCGAGCAGCGCGAAGATCTCGCCTTTGGCGATGTCGAGATTGATGTTGTTCAACGCCGTGAAGCCCGAACCATAGGTCTTCGACAGGTTGGAAACGGAAATGATGGGGGAAGCGATGGAAGACATGGCGGCTCGATGCGATGCAATGCGGAGGGGCATTCGAGACAAGGACGTCTCGACCAGCCGCGATCCGACAGGCTGACACGAATTCGTCAGCGAGCGTACATAGGAGCCTGATTGCTGCATTGCAACCGCAGGTCTGAGAATTCTATGCCGCCGCGTGTGCGCGGGGGGCAATCCGATCGAGGCGACGATCTCATCATTGACGTCCTGAGTCACATCAGAGTCAGGCAAAGGTCTAAAAGTCGTCAGCCGTGATTAGATGAGCTTCACACCCGCTCCACGAAGCTATCGACGACCTTCTTCTCGCCGGCCTTCTCGAAGGCGATGGTGAGTTTGTTGCCGTCGATCCGCGTCACCGCGCCATAGCCGAATTTCTGATGGAAGACGCGGCCACCGAGTGTGAAATCGGAGTCCGTGCCGGTCGATTTCGCGACCAGCTCACCCTCGATCACCAGCGGCGCGCGCTTGGCGCGCGATGACGGGCCAGCGAACGGCGAGTGATCCTCGTTGAAGCCGCCGCCGGCCTGTCCGCCGGCGCCGCCGCCGAAACCGCGCGCGCGCTGCGCCTGCGCGCGTTGCCAGCCCGGTGTCGTGTAGGTCGAGCCGAACGACTCGACGTTGTCGAAGCGCGACGGCCCGTAGCCGCTCGATCCGCCCCAGCCGGAGCCACCCTTGCTCTCGGTGATCTCGACATTGTCGGACGGCAATTCATCGAGGAAGCGCGACGGCATCGTCGTATTCCAGGTGCCGTGAATCCGCCGATTGGTCGCGAAATACAACTTCGCCCGCCGCCGCGCCCGCGTGATGCCGACATGGGCAAGGCGGCGTTCTTCCTCGAGCCCGGCGCGGCCCTGATCGTCGAGCGCGCGCTGATGCGGAAACAGGCCTTCCTCCCAGCCCGGCAGGAAGACGCTGTCGAATTCCAGTCCCTTGGCGGAATGCAGCGTCATCAGCGAGACGGCATCGGCATCGGCGCCGTTGTCGCGGTCCATCACCAGCGAGATATGTTCGAGGAAGCCTTGCAGGTTCTCGAACTCCTCCATCGAGCGGACCAGCTCCTTGAGGTTTTCCAGCCGGCCCGCGGCGTCGGCCGAGCGATCCTTTTGCCACATCTCGGTGTAGCCGCTCTCGTCGAGCACGATCTCGGCCAGCTCGGTGTGCGAGATGAGCTCGCGCTGCGTGCGCCAGCGCTCGAAGCTCAGCATCAGATCGCGCAGGCTGCCGCGCGCTTTCGGCTTCATCTCGTCGGTCTCGACGACGGCACGCGCGGCCTCGCTCAGCGGAATGCGCCGCTTGCGCGCGATGTCGTGCAGCATCTGCACGGTGGCGTCGCCGAGGCCACGCTTGGGCACGTTGATGATGCGTTCGAACGCCAGATCGTCGGCCGGCGAATTGATGACGCGCAGATAGGCCAGCGCGTCGCGGATTTCGGCGCGCTCATAGAAGCGCGGGCCGCCGATCACGCGGTAAGGCAGCCCCAGCGTGACGAAACGGTCCTCGAATTCGCGCATCTGGAACGACGCGCGCACCAGGATCGCAACTTCGTTCAGCGCATTGCCGGCGCGCTGGAGCTGTTCGATTTCCTCGCCGATGGCGCGGGCTTCCTCCTCGGAATCCCACGAGCCGGTAACGGTGACTTTTTCGCCATCGACATCTTCGGTCCGCAAGGTCTTGCCGAGCCGGCCTTCGTTATGCGCGATCAGATGCGAGGCGGCGGCGAGGATGTG
>JAQGJY010000080.1 GCA_028290325.1 Tardiphaga sp. | reverse complement strand
GCCTCGACGACCGGCTTCCGCGATGGATTGCCGCTCGTCACCGGCGCGCAGATCGGCGACAGCGGCACCGGCCTGCATCTCGCGCTCGGCATCGTCACCGCTTTGTACCAGCGCACCGTGACCGGACGCGGCCAGCGCGTCACCGCCGCGATGCAGGACGGCGTGCTGAATCTCAGCCGCGTCAAGCTGCGTGACCAGCAGCGCCTCGCCCACGGCCCGCTGAAGGAATACAGCCAGTTCGGCGAAGGCATTCCGTTCGGCGATGCCACGCCGCGCGCCGGCAATGATTCCGGCGGCGGCCAGCCCGGCCGCATCCTGAAATGCAAGGGTTGGGAGACCGACCCGAACGCCTACATCTATTTCATCACCCAAGCCCCGGTGTGGGACAAGATCTGCGACGTTATCGGCGAGCCCGACTGGAAAACCGACCCGAATTATTCCAAGCCGGCGGCGCGCCTGCCGCGCCTCAACGAGATCTTCGCGCGCATCGAACTCTGGACGATGACCAAAACCAAGTTCGAGGCAATGGACATCCTCAACGAGGACGACATTCCCTGCGGACCAATCCTGTCGATGAAGGAACTGGCCGAGGATCCCTCGCTGCGCGCCACCGGCACCGTGGTCGAGATCGACCATCCCGAGCGCGGCAAATATCTCTCGGTCGGCAATCCGATTAAAATGTCGGACTCGCCGACCGAGGTGACGCGCTCGCCCTTGCTCGGCGAACACACCGACGAAATCCTGCGGCAGGTGCTCGGTTTCAGCGACGCGCAGGTTGCCGACATCCACGAGTCCGGCGCGCTGGCGCCGCCGCGCAGGCAAGCCGCGGAGTAGACGGCGCGCCATGTCAGGGTCGGCGCGAGACCGCCGATCGATCAGCCGAGGACGGTCTCTGTTCAGGTCCGTCATCCGCAACGGCATTGGCAGCTCCCCTACCGGCCAATGCTCCGCTCACGCCCCGCTTCATTCACGCGTCGCTTAAATTCGAACCCACGGACCTGTCATGAAAATCACCATCTACGGCGCCGGCGCGATCGGCGGTTATCTCGGCGCGCAACTGGCGAGCGCCGGCGCAGATGTCAGCCTGATCGCGCGCGGCGCGCATCTCGCCGCGATGAAGGCCAATGGCCTCAAGCTGCTGATCGATGGCGGCGAGCGCGTGGTGCATCCGCGCTGCACCGACAATCCGGCCGAACTCGGCGTGCAGGATTTCGTCATCATCACGTTGAAGGCGCATTCGATCACCGGCGTGCTGGACCGGATGCAGCCGCTGCTGGGGCCGAGGACGCGGGTCGTGACGGCCGTCAACGGCATTCCCTATTGGTATTTCTACAAGCATGGCGGCGAATTCGAAGGCAATACGCTGGACAGCATCGATCCCGGCGGACGGCAGTGGACAGAGATCGGGCCGCAGCGCGCGATCGGCTGCATCGTCTATCCGGCGACCGAACTCGAAGGACCCGGCGTGGTGCGCCATGTCTATGGCGACCGTTTCCCGCTCGGCGAGGCGTCGGGTGAAATCACCGAGGACGTGCAAAATCTATCCGCGATGTTCGAGAAGGCCGGGCTGAAAGCGCCGGTGCTGGATCGCATCCGCGATGAAATCTGGCTGAAATTATGGGGCAATGTCTGTTTCAATCCGATCAGCGCTCTGACCCATGCCACGCTCGACGTGATCTGTAGCGATCCCGCGACGCGCGCGCTGTCAAAGGCGATGATGCTGGAGACGCAGGCGATCGCCGAGACCTTCGGCGTGAGATTCCGCGTCGATGTCGAGCGTCGGATCGAGGGCGCGCGCAAGGTCGGCGCGCACAAGACGTCGATGTTGCAGGATCTGGAGCGCAACCGGCCGATGGAGATCGATCCGCTCGTGACCGTCGTTCAGGAAATGGGCAAGCTGACCGGCATTGCGACGCCGGCGATCGATTCGGTGCTGGCGCTGGTGATCCAGCGTGCGAAGATCGCGGGATTGTATTGATCGTCAGTCCGGGGCGCCAACGCATCGTCGCGCCCGCGCAGCCGGAATCGGCGCAAGTTGAACGTGGCTCGATTCCGCGCGCGCAACCGCCAAGCGGCGTCAGCGCCGCCGGAATGACATGTGGTTAAAAGGACAACGTCATGACCCACTGGATCCGCTATCGCCATAACGGCGTCATTGGCTTCGGCACGATCGACGGCGACACGATCAGCGCGCATGACGGCGACATGTTCGGCACGACCGCGCCAACCGGCGCGAAGCTAAAACGCGCCGAAGTCGCCACGCTCGCACCCTGCATCCCCGGCAAGATCATTGGATTATGGAATCAATTTCATGCGCTTGCCGCCAAGCTCGGCAATCCCGCGCCGCAGGAGCCGTTGTATTTTCTGAAAGCGACGTCGAGCATCGCCAATCCCGGCGCGATCGTGAAACGCCCTGCGTCCTATGACGGCAAGACGGTGTTCGAAGGCGAACTTGGCATCGTCATCGGCAAGCACGCCTCCGGCATCTCGCCGGATCAGGCGGCGGCGCATATCTTCGGCTACACCTGCATCAACGACATCACCGCCGCCGATATTCTGACGCGCGATCCGACCTTCCCGCAATGGGCGCGCGCCAAAAGCTTCGACGGCTTCGGCCCGTTCGGCCCGGTGATCGCCACCGGCATCGATCCGGCGACGCTGTCGATCCGTGCCATTCTCAACGGCGCGGAGCGGCAGAACTATCCGGTCTCCGATATGATCTTCCAGCCACGTGAACTGGTAGCGAAGCTCTCGCATGACATGACGCTCGAACCGGGCGATCTGATCCTGTGCGGCACGTCGGTCGGCGTCGGGGTGATGAAGCAACCGATCAACAAGGTCACGATCGCGATCGACGGCATCGGCGAATTGCACAACGAGTTTCATAATTAGCGGTGATTCCGGGGCGCGGACGCCGCTCGGCGACCGCGGACCCGGCCCATCACGATCGGCATGACCGGGTTTCGGTTCTCGGGCCGCCGGCGCCCGCGCCCGGGAATGACGAGCTGCGGCGCCCGATAGACATTCGCCGCTGAGCGAGGCATCTTGCCGGCGCGACAACAAGCAAGAACGCGCCAATGCGCCCGAAACAGGAGGTCCATCATGATCAAGACGCGCTTCACCGAACTCGTCGGCATCGAACATCCGATCGTTCAGGGCGGCATGCAATGGGTCGGCCGTGCCGAACTGGTTGCCGCCGTCGCCAATGCCGGCGCGCTCGGCCTGATCACCGCGCTGACGCAACCGACGCCTGAAGACCTCACCAAGGAAATCGCGCGCTGCCGCGACCTCACCGACAAGCCGTTCGGCGTCAATCTGACCATCCTGCCGTCGATCAAGCCGCCGCCTTACGCCGAGTATCGTCAGGCGATCATCGAGGCCGGTATCAAGGTGGTCGAAACCGCCGGCAACAAGCCGCAGGAGCACGTCACCGAATTCAAGAAACACGGCGTCATCATCGTGCATAAATGCACCAGCGTGCGCCACGCGCTGTCGGCCGAACGCATGGGCGTCGATGCGATCTCGATCGACGGCTTCGAATGCGCCGGCCATCCGGGCGAGGACGACACGCCGGGCCTGATCCTCATTCCGGCCGCCGCCGACAAGATCAAGATTCCGATGATTGCCTCCGGCGGCTTCGGCGATGGGCGCGGGCTTGTCGCCGCGCTGGCTCTCGGCGCCGAAGGCATCAACATGGGCACGCGCTTCATGTGCACCAAGGAAAGCCCGATTCATCAACTCGTGAAGGAGCGCATCGTCGCCAATGACGAGCGCGAGACCGATCTGATTTTCCGCACCATGCGAAACACGTCGCGGGTCGCGCGCAATGCGGTGAGCAAGCAGGTCGTCGCGATGGAGAAGGAAGGCGCGACCTTCGAGCAGGTTCGCGAGCTGGTCGCCGGCGCGCGCGGCAAATTGGTCTATTCGACCGGTGATGCCGAGGACGGCATCTGGTCCGCCGGTCAGGTGCAAGGCCTGATCCACGACATTCCGAGCTGCGAGGAGTTGGTGTCCCGCATCATGCGCGACGCCGAGGAGATCATCCGCGCGCGACTCGAAGGCATGATGGGGCAACGCCGCCAGGCCGCGGAATAGGCCGTCACTGCAAATCGTTTCCTAAGCCGGCCGCCGGCTGGCTTAGGAAACGCGCGACGCAATGCACTCTGGGTCTAACTGAGAGACGATCATGAAAGCTTATGTTTACGGCGCATCCGGTCCGGCGATCGCCGACATCGCGGAGCCGTCGCCTTCGGGCACGCAGGTCAAGATCAGGGTCCGAGCCTGCGGGCTCAACCGCGCCGATCTCGGCATGACCAAAGGCCACGCTCATGGCAGCGCCGGCGGCGCCGGCACGGTGCTCGGCATGGAATGGGCGGGTGAAGTCGCCGCCCTCGGCCCCGATGCGACCGGCGTCAAGGTCGGCGACCGCGTGATGGGCTCGGGCGGCGCAGCCTTCGCGGCGTTCACGCTCGCCGACCATGGCCGGCTGTTTCAGATTCCGGAGTCGATGGATTTCGAGACCGCGTGCACCCTGCCGGTCGCGCTCACGACCATGCACAACGCGCTGGTCACGAACGGCGGCTTGACAGCCGGACAATCGGTCCTGATCCAGGGCGCAAGCTCCGGCGTCGGCCTGATGGCGTTGCAAATCGCCAGGCTGAAAGGCGGAAAGCCGGTCGTGGGCTCGTCGACCCATGCGGCGCGGCGCGAGCGGCTGAAGGATTTCGGCGCGGACCTCGCGGTCGATTCCGGCGACAAAGGCTGGGTCGATCAGGTGTTGAAGGCGACCGACGGCAACGGCGTCGATCTCATCATCGATCAGGTGTCCGGCCCGGTCGCCAATCAAAATCTTGCCGCGACGAAAGTGCTCGGCCGCATCGTCAATGTCGGCCGCCTCGGCGGCACCCATGGCGATTTCAATTTCGACCTGCACGCGGCGCGGCGCATCCACTATATCGGCGTCACCTTTCGGACGCGTTCGGTTCAGGAAATCCGCGATATCTTCAGCGCCGTGCGCGGCGACATCTGGCCGGCGGTCGAAGCGGGCAAACTGAAGTTGCCGATCGACAAGATCTTTCCGTTCGCGGAGATCGGCAAGGCGTTCGAGCACATGGAAGCCAACGCGCATCTCGGCAAGATCGTGGTCCGGATGTAATTTCACTGTCATGGCCGGGCACGAGCTGACGACGACGTCTTGGTCGGCGTCGGCTAGACCACCGGGCCGTCCATCATCTTCTAAAGTTTTTTGATGGATTGCCGGGGTCACGCCCGGCAATGACAGCTCTGCCCGAGGTCGGGCGCGCGTCCATCCTTCCCGCGAATGGTTCTCATTCGCGCTCGCAAACACAGTTCTTTTGCGGCCGCGCCGGTCCTGCTACACCGCGCGAATGAGCGCCACACACCATCACAGCAAGACGCGCGTCGCCGCGATCTCGATCGTCGCCAGCGCCAGCATGGCGATCATCAAGCTTGTCGTCGGCATCGCCATCGGCAGCCTCGCGCTGATCTCCGAGGCGTTGCATTCGTCGGTGGATCTTGTCGCGACGATCGTGACCTGGTTCGTGGTGCGGGTGTCGGATCGCCCGGCCGACAATGAGCATCATTACGGTCACGGCAAGTTCGAAAGCCTGTCCGCGCTCGGCGTCATCGCGATGCTGTATGTGCTGGCCGGCGGCATTCTGGTGCGGGCCTACACGCATCTGGTCGAGGGCGCCACGCCGCCGACCTTGTCGGCGCTGCCTTTCGTCGTGCTGCTCATCGATATCGGCGTCAATTTCTGGCGCGCCCGGGCGCTTCACGACGCGGCGCGCGACACCAAGAGTCAGGCGCTCGCCGCCGACGCGCTGCATTTCGCATCCGACGTGCTTGGATCGTTCGCCGTCATCATCGGTCTGGGGTTGTCGGCCTATGGCTATGCGTGGGGCGATGCGGCCGCCGCGATCGGCGTCGCGGTGGTGATCTCGCTGCTGGGGTTGCGGCTGGCGCGCTCGACCGTCGAGACGCTGCTCGATCGCGCGCCGGAAGGCGCCGCCGAGAAAGCGACCATCGCGCTGGCGATGGTGCCCGGCATTGTCGAGATCGAGCGCCTTCGCATTCGCATGGTCGGCGGAACGCATTTCGTCGATGCGACCGTCGAGGTGCCGCGCACCTATCCGATCGACCGCATCGACGCGATCAAGCGCGCCGCGCAGGCCGCCGTGAGCGGCGCGTTGGGTGACGCGGATTTGACCTTCACGGCGATTCCCGTCGCCCGCGACAACGAAAGCATTCGCGAGCGCATCATGGTCATCGCGCGCAATTCCGGCCTCGCGATTCACCACGTCACGGTTCACGACGTCGGCGGCAAGCTGACGGTCGGCATCGATCTGGAAGTCGATGGCGATATGGCGCTCAGCGCCGCGCACGATATCGCGCACGCGCTGGAGCATCAGATCCGCGATGAGTTCGGCCCGGATGTCGAGGTCGATACGCATATCGAGCCGCTGGAGCCGGACTTGCCGTTCGGCACCGATGCCTCGCCGCGACGCGTGTCGGAGATCGCGGCGGCGCTCGCGGATTTTGCCCGCAGCGGCGGCGCGATCCATGACGTGCATAACGTCCGGGTGCGCGACAGCGACGCCGGCGAAGTGGTGAATTTCCATTGTCGGGCCGAACCGGCGATGAGCGTGACCCGCGTCCATGACTGCGTCGATGAGATCGAGCGCGCGCTGCGTCGCGCGTTTCCGAGCGTGAAGCGGGTGATCAGCCATGCCGAACCGGCGCGCGTCGCCTGATCGGCGGCGTGTTCCTGTTTCGGACTCACGCAAGCGAAATTATTTCGCATTAACGAATCGTTGACTCTCGACAGGCCGAGCAATCTGGATTCTTATGATCACGATTCGGAGGCTGGGGAGCCACTCCGATGATCGTATTCTTTCACGTATCAATCATTCATGGGGGCTGTTGGCATGGCGCGTGTTCACGCGGCGAGCCCGCGCGTGCAATCCGATTCCATCAAAGGATTAGCGCAGTCGATCGCCAAGCCTGCCTATCATCGGCTGCTGATCGCCGAGCCGGTTCTGCGCCGCGCGGTCCCCACACTCATCATTGCTTTTCTCATCACCATCTGCTTCGGCGCCTTCGTGCAGGTGGTCGATCAGAGCCGGCAGAAGCGCGCCGCCATGAAGCGCGACCTGCTGGCGCTCAGCGACATTCTCATCGAGCGGCTTGATCGGATCGCGGCCACCCGCGCCGAGCGCGCGACGCTGCCCGAGCGACTTCAAAACCTGCTGCCGGGCCTGATCCCATCGTGGGGGATCGCGCCGCATCGCCACGTCGTCGTGCTCAACGCGGACCAGCGCATCATCGCCCGGGTGCCGTCCGAGGAAACCTCCGACTCGATCGGTAGCATGCTCGATCTCGTCAGCGCGGCGACCTCGGGACCGTCGTCGCTGCAGCAACCTGACGTCATCGAGATCGCGCTGCCGGACGGCGGCTCCGCCTTCGCGACGCAGGGCTCGCTGCGCGGCATGCCGGGCCAGGTGTTCGTCATTCAGGAGCAGCGCGACCCGGTCTGGCGATCGGACGCCGCGCTCTCGGTGACGCTGTCGGCCACCACCGGCTTCGTCGTGCTGATCCTCGGTTTTGCCTTTCACTGGCAATCGACCCGCGCCCGCGAAGGCGATCTCATCAACGACGCGGTGCGCGGTCGCATCGATACGGCGCTCAATCGCGGGCGCTGCGGCCTGTGGGATTGGGATCTGTCGCGTGGTCGTATCTTCTGGTCACAGTCGATGTTCACGATGCTGGGGCTCGACAGCCGCAGCGACCTTCTGACGTTTGGTGAGGTCAACGCGCTGGTCAAATCCGACGACATCGATCTGTTCGCGATCGCGGATCAGTTGATCGCCGGCCGCATCAACCACATCGACCAGACGTTCCGCATGCAGCACACCAACGGCCATTGGATCTGGTTGCGCGTCCGCTGCGAATTGAGCCATAGCGCCAACAACAATCTGCATCTGATCGGCATCGCGGTCGATATCACCGAACAAAAGAGCCTCGCGGAAAAGACCGTCGAGGCCGATCTGCGCTTGCGCGACGCCATCGAAACGATCCCGGAAGCGTTCGTGCTGTGGGACGCGGAGGATCGCCTGGTTCTGTGCAACTCGCATTTCCAGAGCCTGCACAAGCTGCCGGATTCGGCGGTCACGCCGGGCACGTCCTATGAGACGGTGATCGAGGTCGGCAGCATGCCGGAAGTCAAAACCCGGCTGCCGGAAACCAACGCGCTGTCGCCGGGCGCGCGCACCTTCGAGGCACAACTCGATGACGGGAACTGGCTGCATATCAGCGAGCGCCGCACCAAGGACGGCGGCTACGTCTCGGTCGGCACCGACATCACGCGGATCAAGGCGCATGAACAGAAGCTGATCGACAACGACCTTCTGATGCGCGCCACGGTGATCGATCTCAAGCATTCGCAATCGACGCTGGAGAAGCAGGCGATCGAACTCGCCGATCTCGCGCAGAAATATTCCGACGAAAAGAATCGCGCCGAGGAAGCCAACCAGACCAAGTCGAAATTCCTCGCCAATATGAGCCACGAGCTCCGCACGCCGCTGAACGCGATCATCGGTTTTTCGGAGATCATGGGCAGCGGCATGTTCGGCGCGCTCGGCTCCGAAAAATATCAGGAGTATTGCCACGACATCCTGACGTCGGGCTATTACCTGCTCGACGTCATCAACGACATTCTCGACATGTCGAAGATCGAAGCCGGCCGGATGAAGCTCGACCTGGAAACCCTCGATCTGGCGCAGACGTTGTCGGAATCGCTGCGCGTCGTGTCCGGCCGCGCCGATGACAAGCAACTGACATTGCGCGCCGATATCCAGGGCAACATCCCGATTGTCGCGGATCGCCGCGCCATCAAACAGATCCTCGTCAACCTGTTATCGAACGCCGTCAAATTTACCCCGGACGGCGGCCAGGTGATCGTCCGGAGCCGCATGGTCGGCGACACGGTGCTCTTGATGATCGCCGACACCGGCATCGGCATCGCGCCGCAATCGCTCATCAGGCTCGGCAAGCCGTTCGAGCAGGTCGAGAGCCAGCTGACCAAAACCTATCACGGCTCCGGCCTCGGCCTCGCGATCGCGAAATCCTTGACGCGCCTGCACGGCGGCGGCATGCGGCTGCGCTCCAAACTCGGCACCGGCACGGTGGTATGCGTCTCGCTGCCACGGACCGGCAAGAGCCAGTCCGACGAGGTCGCGACGGCGGCCTAACCGCCCTCTTCCAGCAACATCGTAAAGACCCGCCGCACCTCCGCCTGGGTTTCCCGCACGCGCGCCTCGAGCGAGGAAAAGTCCGGCGCGTCGCCGGCGCGCGTCATGACGCGCAGCAGATCCTCTCCGGCTGTTTTCGGATCGAATTTGCCGCTGACGCAGAGCCGCAGGATTTGCGTCAGATCGTGATAGAGCCGCGCCGCCGGCCGCAGCACCTGAAACGCCGATTGCGGCAGTGCGCCCAATCGCGCCGCGCGCTCCAGCACCTGCACCGTGCCGACGTCGAGAATCTCCGGCATCGCCGACGCATGAACGAGTTGCAGATACTGTGCGATGAATTCGATATCCACCGTGCCGCCGGCGGCGTATTTCAGATCCCAGATATCGCTCTCGCCCTTTTCCAGCGCGATGGCGTGGCGCATCTCGGCAACGTCATTCGCGGTGATCGCGGCGTCGCGCGGCCGCGTCAGCACCTCGCGAATGATCGCCTCGATTTTGGCCTTGAACGCCGGCGACGCGGAAATCACGCGCGCCCGCGTCAGCGCCATGTGCTCCCAGGTCCACGCCTCGTGGTCCTGATACTCGGCGAAGGAGTCGATGCGCGACGCCACCGGCCCGGCGCGGCCGGATGGGCGCAGCCGCATGTCGATCTCGTAGAGCACGCCGTAATTGGTGCGGGTCGTGAACGCGCTGATCAGCCGCTGCGTGAAGCGGGCGAAATATTGCGCGCCCTGCAGCGAGCGCGGGCCATCGGAATCCGGCTGCTCGTGATCGAAGTCGTAGATCAAGATGAGATCGAGATCGGATGACGCGGTCATCTCGCGGCTGCCGAGCTTGCCCATCGCCAGGATCGCCGTCTCCTGCCCGACGATACGCCCATACTGGGCGGCGAACTGATCGGACACCAGGCGATGGATCGTATTGACGATGCCTTCCGCGACATCGGCAAAGGCGACGCTGGCGTGCCGGGCGGACACGGTCCCGGACAGGATCCGCGTCCCGATCAGGAACAGGCTTTCCTGTCCGAACAGCCGCAGACGATCGAGAAATTCCTCGTAGGAGTCGGCGTCCTGCAAGGTCGCGGCGAGCCGCGCGGACAGTTCGGTCTGATCCGGCATCGCGCCGAAAAAACGCGGATCGATCAGGCCGTCCATGATCTGCGGCTGCCGCGCCAGCATGTCGCCGAGACGCGGGGCGGCGCCGAGCACCAGCGCGGCGAGCGCGACCAGATCGTGATTCTGGCTCAACAGCGAGATCAATCGGCCGCCGCGATGCAACGCCTGCAACAGGCGATCGAACGCGATCACCGCGTTGTCCGGCTCTTCGGCCTGCGCCAGGCCGCCGATCAAGGCCGGCACGAATTCGACGAAGGCTTGCCGCGTCGCCTCGACCTTGAGCACGCGATAATCGTCGGTCATCCAGCGCTTCACCACCTCGGCGATCATCGGCGGCTGCTTGAAGCCAAGCTCGGCGAGATGCGCCAGCAAGCGTGGATCGTTCGGCCCGACGCTGTAATCGACGACCGGCAGATGCCCCGCGCCGGCATCGCTTTCGAACAATTTGCTGTAGTGGCCCTGCACGCAATTCAGATGCGCGAGCAGATCGGTGGCGAAGGTCTCGCGGCTCTCATAGCCGAGGAAGCTCGCGAATCCCGCGATGGATTCGGCGCTGTCCGGCAGCGTATGGGTCTGCTCGTCGGCGACCATCTGCAAGCGATGCTCGACGCGGCGCAGGAACAGATAGGCGGCGGTGAGTTCGTCGCGCGCGGCGTAGGTGATCCAGTGCGAGGTGGCGAGAATGTTCAACGCGTCCAGCGTCGGCCGCACCCGCAGTTCCGGATGCCGACCACCGGCGATGAGCTGCTGCGTCTGCGCGAAGAATTCGATCTCGCGAATGCCGCCGCGTCCGACCTTGACGTTGTGGCCTTCGACGGAAATGTCGGTCTGGCCGCGAAACGTCTGCATCTGACGCTTCATGTCGTGCACATCGGCGAGCGCCGCGAAATCGAGATGCTTGCGCCAGACGAACGGCGCGATATCGGCGACCAGTTGATCGCCGGCTTTGGCGTCACCGGCGCAAGGCCGCGCCTTGATCATCGCCGCGCGCTCCCAGGTGCGACCCTCGCGCTCATAGTAATTCAGCGCGGACGCGGTCGAGATCGCCACCGGCGTCGAGGCGGGGTCGGGTCGCAGCCGGAGGTCGACGCGGAACACATAACCGTCGCCGGTCCGCTGTTGCAGGATGCGCGACAGGCCTTGCGCGATCCGCACGAAAAACGGCTGCGGCTCGATGTCCTCCGCGAGCGTCGGCGCGGCCAGATCGAAGAACACGATCAGGTCGATATCGCTGGAATAATTGAGTTCGCCGGCGCCCATCTTGCCCATCGCCAGCACGACGAGACCGCTATTGTCTTCGGGCCGATCCACGTCGGCCGGCCGCAATCGGCCGCGCGCGACCTCCTGGCGGAACAGAAAGCGCAATGTGCTCCGCACGCTGGTCACGGCGAGGTCGGTCAGCGCCTGCGTCACCTGCATCACCGGCCAGACGCCGCCGATGTCGCACAGCGCGATCAACAGCGCCGCCTCGGATTTGAGGGCGCGCAACAGCCGCATCACATCGGCTTCGCTGGCGGCTTCCGCGACATCGTGCGCGGCCTGCGAGACGAGATCCGGCAGATAGGTCTCCGGCGCGCAGGCCAGCAGCCGGGCGATGCGCGCCGCGTCGGCCCGGATCAGGTCGAACAGGTAGGGCGACGCTTCGACGAGGCCGAGCAGGATGGCATCGCACCGCGGATGCGAGGCCGCGAGCGCTTCAATCGCGCGGGCCTGCGCTGGATCGATAGCGCCGAGCCAGTCGGCGAGACGACGCCGCGCGTCGGCCGGTGACCTCACATGAGGGGCGTCCTTGAAACGCGCGGCAAGCCCGGCAGGGTCCGCTTCGTCTATCGCGGAGGAGGTCATGCCGCAGTCTGTGGCACATTCGTGCTTTGGCTCGCAAGAGGCGCGGCGGGAACCGGCCCGCTGGCGATGGCCGGCAGCGTCAATGTGGCGCGCAATCCCGGCGCCGCGTCGGCCAGCGTCAATAGGCCGCCATGCAATGTCGCGACCGCCGACGCGAGGCTCAGACCAAGTCCGGACCCCGGCAACGTTCGGCTCGCCTCAAGCCGCACGAAACGCTCGACGGCGCGTTTGCGATCGGCGTCCGCGATGCCCGGTCCGCGATCCGTGACGCTCAGCCGCACGAGATCGCCGTCGCGCCGGGCCTCGATCACGACCGCCGGGCTGGCGTCATGGGGTTTGCCGTATTTGATCGCGTTCTCCACGAGATTGGCCAGCGCCTGCCCGACCAGCTCGCGATTGCCATGCAGCCACGCCGGCTCGACCTTCACGTCGAGCGTGAGGCCGTTGTCTTCGGCCAGCGGCTCGTACAGTTCGTGAATGCCTCGCGCGACTTCCGCCGCGTCGAAATCCAGCATGTTGTCGCGAGCCTGTCCGGATTCGGCGCGCGCGATCATCAGCAGCGCATTGAAGGTGCGGATCAGTCCGTCGGATTCCTCGATCGTGCGCTCTAGCGCCGCGCGATATTCGGCCTCGTTGCTGGACCGCGCCAGCGCCTCCTCGGCGCGATTGCGAAGCCGCGTCAGCGGCGTCTTCAGATCGTGCGCGATATTGTCGGAGACTTCCTTCAGCCCGACCATCAACGCCTCGATGCGCTCCAGCATGGCGTTGAGATTTTCCGCCAGCCGATCGAGTTCATCGCCGCTGCGGCCGACCGGCAGGCGGCCGGAGAGATCGCCGGCCATGATGCGTTGCGTGGTGCCGGTCATCGCATCGATCCGGCGCAGCACGCGGCGCGCGACGAAGATGCCGCCGCCGAGGCCGAGCACGACGACGACCAGCACCGACCATTGCGCGGCGGCGGCGACGATGCCGAACAGCCGGCGCCGCTCTTCCAGATCGCGCCCGATCAGCAGGCGAAAACCGCCGGTCTGGTCCGTCACCAGCACCAGGGCGCGGTGGACCCCGTTGTCCTGATCGTCGAGACGACGATAGATCGTCTCGGTCCAGCCCTTGTTGGCCATCACGCCGGGTTGCAGCGAGCCGACATTGCCGGCCACGGCCTGCCCCGTCGGCGTCGTCACGAGATAGAGATTGGAGCCCGGCCGCAGCGCGCGGTTCTCGATTTCCTGGACGAGGCCGCGCAACCCGCGCTGCGCGAAGACGTCGCCAAGCTCGCCGATTTCCGCGTTGACCGTGGTGGTGATCTGGTCGGTCACCATCCGCCGCGTATTCCACGCGAAATAACCCAGCAGCGACGCCGCGAACAGCGCGAACAGCAGCAGATACACCAGCGTCAGCCGGAACGCGGTGGTGCGAATGAGTTTACCGAACGCCGTCACGAAAGATCATCTCTCCGGCCCCGTGCTGGACGCGCCAGGGCCTCACGATCCTAGCAGCGCGGAGAGGCGGGAGACAGGGCGGCTGCCCAACTCACCTC
>JAQGJY010000033.1 GCA_028290325.1 Tardiphaga sp. | reverse complement strand
AGACCTAACGGCCGAGCCGGTCGCTGGCGAAACCTGGCCTAATTCAGCGTGCCGTCCGGTTTGACCTGACGCTTGGCCTGGTTGGCTTTCGGCGCGGCGGCCTTGGGCGCGGCCGCGCGTGGCGCCTCCGATCCGCGCACATCACCCCAGGGATCGCTGACCGACTTGTTCGGAATCTTCCGCAGCGATTCGCGATAGGCCTTGTCGGCCACCGCCTCCTGCTCTTTTTCTTCCGGCGATTTCGATTTCAGCTCGGGCATCAGATTGACGTTCGGCACCTGCGCCTGTGCGACGGTGCCGCCAAGACCCGCCGCGAGCCAGATGGCCAGCGCCGCCGAGGCCACGCGTCGTCGTCTGTTCAATCGTCGCATCAAATCCACCCTGCCGGTTTACATACCAACATACCCGAGCGACCATGGCGTTTTCAAGCCACCGCCACGAGGCGCGCTCGATTGCATGATCCGCGATCCGGCGCCGCGCGCGGCTGGATAGGGAGAATCCCGGCGCCGCTGTCGCGCGGTCGGGCGGTCAGGCGGATCATCGACGCCTCGGCGTCGCGTTCGCCTAGCGATACGGGCCGCCGCGTGATCCACCATAGGATCCGCCATAGCCGCCGCGGCCGATATAGACATCGGGCGGCGGCGCATAGCTAGGACCGCGTCGATAGATCACGACATCATCGTCATCGTCATAGGGCAACGGACGCGGCTCGCGCAGCGGACGGTTGCTGGCGCGCTTCGGCGGCTGCGGCTCGGCACGACGCGCCGGCGCCGGTGCCGGCGCGGCTTTCTTGCGAGCCGGTGGCATGACGGCGGGCGCATTCGGTCCGCACGGACACGTCGGCGCCAGCGCGACATTGGTCGGCGGGATGCCGCCGGAAGCCGCCGCGCCAGCGGGCAGCGGACGATTGCGCAACCGCTCTTCCAGCTTGCGCGCGGTCGGCGACAGGTCGCTGTCGGGATATTGCGCGAGGAAGGCGCGATAGCTGGCGGCGGTGTTGGCGAGGCCGGCGTTCTTCCAGGCCACCATGCGGCGCTGGCGATCGAGCCATTCGCGCGCCACCGGCCCGAGCGGCGAGCGCCCGTAATCCGCGATGAAGGCCTCATAGGCCTCCTCGGTGCCATCCGATACGATCACCTCGTTGGCCTCCTCCGGCGTCTTGCCGCGCAGCGCCGCGCGCCACTCATCCACGCTGCGCTTGCTGGTCACGGGTTTTGCGACATCAGCGGTGCCGGGCGCGGCGAAAAAGCGGAAGTCGTCGGTCAGCGATGACGAGTCCCATGGCGTCTGGCGGCTGTCGGTCGCTTTGTGGACGGCGAGCCGCACGCGCTTGAACGCATCCTCTATCGACACGCCGGGCTGTCGCGCGATGGCGAGCAACGCCGCCGTATAGGGACTGTTGCCGCCGGTGCCGTCTTCGGCCTCCGCGCCGGGTGAGGTCGAATAGGAGACGAAGGTGCCCGGCGCGCCGACCTTGGCGTCGACGATGGCGAGGCCGCGTCCGGCGGTCTTGTTCAGGCCGGGAAACGGGTTGTTGCGGCAGGCGTCCAGCAGCACAATCCGCATCCTGCTCGGCACCGCCGAGAGCGTGTTCATCACGTCGTTCAGACGCATCGCCTGCAAGGGTATGTCGGCCTCGCGCTTCGGATCGACATCGACCGGCACGAGATAGTTCTCGCCGTCGATCTGCAATCCGTGCCCGGCATAGTAAACCAGCGCGACGGTGTCCGGCCCCTTCGACGCGATCTTCTCGGCGAATTCGCTGACCGTATCGCGCAGATCGGTCTGGTTGAGATCGGAGGCCGACGTGACGTCAAAACCGGCGTCGCCGAGCAGTTGCGCGATCGCCTTGGCGTCATTGGCGGGATTCGGCAGCGGCGTGACCGCCCGATAGGCCGATTGCCCGATCACCAAAGCGACGCGGCTTTGCGCCACAGCGCCGACCACCCCGGCCAGCGTAACGACGGACACGGCAGCGAACAGAGCCAGCAAACGACGCATTTCAAATCCTCGCCAGCCTCGTGACCAAGTGTCGCGGCAGCACCGTGCAACGGTTTAACGCTCGGCGATGAGTCTTGAAACGCCCGCGACGGGTTCAAAGCGGGGCTTTCTGTCGCATCGCGGACCACATGGTTGCCGCCCGGTTAAGCCTACCGCGCAAAATGCAGATGTCCATCAACCCAATATTCGAAAGTTCCGTCTAGGGTCGCGGATGGCACGAAGGCATCTGGCGCGCGGAGACGCGCGGGCGCTTTTGCAACTGGGGATTGAGACGTGGCCGATATCGTCAACTCTTTGATGACACCGCTGGGGGGCGTGCGCGCCGCATCGACCGCACCCACGCGCCATATCGATCGCACCACGATGCAGCCATCCATCACCATGATCGGCGAACGACACTGGCGGCAGCTCAGTACGCGCGCCATCGAGCCGAACGGTTATTTCCTTCCGGATTGGGCGTTGGCCGTCGATGCCAGCGCTCGCGACCGCACCGGCATGGCGGCGTTGTCGTCGTGGCGCGGCGAAGGGGAAACATCCGAACTGACCGGCCTCATTCCCGTCATCCAGTTGCGCCGTGCCTTCGGTATTCTGTTTCCGGCACTCGTGACCGCCGATCCTTACGGCACGCTCGGTACGCCTTTGCTCGATCGCGATCATGCGGTCGAGTCGGTATTGCAGATGATGGCACAAGCCAGGCACGCCGGCGCGCATGCGTTGATCCTGCGTGATACGGCCCTGGACGGCCCGGCGATGGCCGCCGTCACCGCCGCCCTCGCCCGCAAGAAACTGGCGCCAACGATTCTGCAATCGCATGACCGGGCCTGCCTCGATGCCACGCGCGACCCCGAGGATATCCTGCGCGACGCACTCGGCGCGAAGAAACTGAAAGACCTGCGCCGCCTGCGCAATCGCCTCGCCGACCATGGCGAGATCGCATTCAAGGTGGTGCGCCGTCCAGACGAGATCGCCGCGGCCCTCGATCTGTTTCTTGATCTCGAAGCCAGCGGATGGAAAGCCAAACGCGGCACCGCGCTGAAACTGCACGGCGGTGACGCCGCTTTTATTCGTCGCGCCACCGCAGCCCTCGCCGCCCAAGGCCAGTGCGAGATCGTCACGTTGCATGCCGGCGTGACGCCGATCGCCGCGGGCATCATTTTGCGGCATCTTGATCGCGCGTTCTATTTCAAACTCGGCGTCGATGAGACGTTCGCAAAGCTGTCGCCGGGCGTGCAACTGACCCTCGACGTCACGCGCTACCTTTGCGCCGATCCGACCATCGCGATGGTCGATTCCACCGCCGCACCCGGCCATCCGATGATCGATCCGATCTGGCGCGGCCGATTGGCGATCGGCGACGTCCTGGTGCCGCTGCGCCGCTTCGATCCGATCGTGCCCATGATCGCCGGCACCTTGTCGCTACGTCGCATCATTCGCGAGCCGTTGCGCCGCGTGGTTCATTTCGTTCGCAAGCATAAGGAGAAGTCGTAATGACTCCGGTTCAAGATATCGCGCCGACCATCACAGCGTCGCACGCGGCGCTGACGCGGGACTTCCCGCTGAAGCCGTTCGCCATCCGGCACAAGCTCGCCGGCCATCCGCTCCTGACGCTGTCGCGCATTGCGCAACTGGCGTCCGAGCTGCCCCGCGATCTGATCGAGTATAATTCCGGCAAGGTCGCGATCAGCCAGGATCCGAACGCGATCCCGAGCGTCGATCTCGATCCGGTCGAAGTCGTGAAGCGCATCGAGACCGCTGGCGCGTGGATGGTCCTGAAGCGGATCGAGAATTCGCCGCCCTATCGCCGCCTGCTTGAAGACACCTTGCTGTCGGTCGCGAAGGCGCGCGGCTTCAACAGTTGTCTGGACGCGGGCTTCGAACAGATCGAGGGCTTTCTGTTCGTTTCGTCGCCGAATTCGACGACGCCGTTCCATCTCGACAGCGAGGACAATTTCTTCGTCCAAATTCACGGTGAGAAATTCTTCACCGTCTATGACAATGCCGATCGCGCGATCGCGTCCGACGATCAGATCGAACATTCGATGACCAAGCATCGCAACCTTGTTTTCGATCCGCAATTCGCGGATCGCGGCACGGAATTCCACATGCATGGCGGCGACGGCTGCTACATCCCGTATCAGTGGCCGCATTGGGTACGCACCGCCAACGACTATTCGATTTCGCTGGCGATCACCTGGAAGACCAAGGACGTCCGCCGCGTCAACGACCTGCACTTCTGCAATTCAATGCTGCGCGGTGTCGGCTTTCCGCAGCAAGCTCCCGGCAAGAACCCGGTTTTCGACGCGATGAAGCTCGCCGTGTTCCGCACCGGGACGACGGCGATCAAACCGCTGCGCGCGTCGCTGGCGATGCGGAAGCTGCTGCGCCGCCTCGCGCTCGGCAAGGACGCGAATTACTATATGAAAGATGCGTGAGCCCGGCGCCGAGCGCCAGTAACGCGCACATCGGCGACTGATAAGCCCCTACCCCTTCGCGTCCTGCTTCTCCGAGGCCGTCGCGGGGCTCCTCGGTTTTGGCGCGCCCGGCGCGACGCGGACCGCGTCACCATCGGACAGACCATCCGGCGGCGCGGTGATGATGCGATCGTCGGCGCCCACACCTGATGCCAGTTCGATGTCACGGCCGAGATCGCGCGCGATCGTCACTGTCTTGAACAACACCTTGTCGTTCGGCCCGACAGTGGCCACGCGCAGTCCGTCCTTGTTGAAGATCAGCGCGCTGGCCGGAATGTGGAACGGCGCAGTGTCGCGTTGCAGGCCGAGTCTGACGTTGGCGAAACCGCCGGGCAGCAACTCGCCTTTCGGATTGTCGAGCGCCAGCTGCATCCGCGTGGTGCCCGAACCGATATCGACCGATTGCGACGAGGCTTCCACGGTCGCCGGGAACGTGCGGTTGGGATATTCCGGCATGGTGATGACGGCCTTGGCGCCGATCTTGATCGACGGCACGTAGGTCTGCGGCACGTTCACATAGACGCGCAACTTGGCGATGTCAGACACGACGAACATCGGCGCGCCGGTGCCACCGGTATTGATCAGCGCGCCAACATCGGTGTTGCGCTCGGTGACGACCCCGTCGAACGGGACGGTGATGTTCTTGTAGCCCGCCAGCGCCTCGAGACGCTCGACATTGGCCTGTCCGGAATTCACCGCCGATGTCTTGTTGTTGAAATCGGCGGTTCGCTCGTCGAACTCCTGCTGCGACACGAAATTCGACGCCAGCAACTGCTTGCGGCGATTGAGCGTCGCTTCGGAAAGTTTGGCGCTCGATTTCTGGCTTTGCAGATCGGCGCGAGCTTGCAGCAATTGCTGATCAAGATCTGGAGCTTCGACCTCGGCGATCACCTGGCCGGTTTTGACTCGGGCGCCGATATCGGCGCTCCAGCTTTTCAGATAGCCCGAGACCCGCGCAAAAATCGGCGCCCGCGAATACGCTTCCAGTCGGCCCGGCAGATCGAGCGTCGGGTTCAGCGCGCGCGCGTCCGGATTGGCCACGGCGACGGTGGGCACCGCCTGCGCGTCAGTCCAGTCGCGCAAGTCGGCGTTGCTTTTGGCCCGCGCCATGATGCCGGTAACCACGACCGCGGCCGCGGCGCAGGCCAACACGACGCCGGCGATGCCCAGCTTGCGGCGCGATATGGGTGCGGTCTCAGTGGGCATGCGATATCTCCGTGCCGATTTCGGGCGTCGCCTGAGCGGGCCGTGCCGGTTGTGTCTTGTGGACCATGCTGAACACGACCGGCACGAACACCAGCGTCGCGATCGTTGCAAATATCAGGCCGCCGATCACCGCGCGGCCAAGCGGCGCGTTCTGCTCGCCGCCTTCGCCGAGGCCGAGCGCCATCGGAGCCATGCCGATGATCATCGCCAGCGCCGTCATCAGCACCGGCCGGAACCGCACGAAGCCGGCTTCCAGCGCCGCCGCGATCGGATCGCCCAGCTCTGCATATCGTTCGCGCGCGAAGGAAATCACCAGCACCGAATTCGCCGTGGCGACGCCCATGCACATGATGGCGCCGGTTAGCGCCGGCACCGACATGGTCGTTTCCGTGATGAACAGCATCCAGACGATGCCGGCGAGTGCGGCCGGCAAGGCGCTGACGATCACAAACGGATCGGACCATGACTGAAAATTGACCACGATCAGCAGATAGATCAGCACGACCGCCGCGAGCAGGCCGAACAACAAGCCGGCAAAGGCGCTGTTCATGGTCTCGACCTGGCCGAGCAGCACGACGTTGCTGCCCTTGGGCACCTCCTTGGCGGTCTCGTCGATCACCTTGCGGATATCGGCGGCGACGGCGCCGAGATCGCGGCCCTGCGGCGTCGCGTAGATCTGCACGACCGATTGAATGTCGTATTGCGACACGACCGCGTTGGCCGCCGAACGCCTGACCTCGGCAATACCGCCCAACATCGGCGACTGCGACGCGCCGGTCGCGGAAATCGGCAGCGCCTGCAACGCGCCGAGCGAGTCGATCTGGTATTGCGGCGTCTGCATCACGATCGAATAGGACACCCCATTCTCGGGATTGAGATAATAAGTCGGCGCGACCTGCGACGAGCCCGCGAGGTTGACCACCAGACTGTTGGTGACGTCGCGCTCGGTCAGGCCGACATATTGCGCGCGGGTGCGATCGACGTCGATGTTGAACACCGGCGCGTTGGGCGACTGCTGGATGCGCGCGTCGGCGACGCCGGGAATGCGCTTGACCTTGCTCAGCACCATGTTGGCGTAAGCGAAATTGCCGGCGACGTCGTTGCCGCGAATTTGCAGATCGATCGGCGCCGGCGCGCCGAAGTTCAGAATCTGGCTCACGATGTCGGCCGGCAGGAACGCGAAGGTCATGCCCGGAAACTGGCGCGGCAGTTTCTCGCGCAACTCCTTCACATACTCCTCAGTCGGCCGGTGATGCTCCTTTAGCTTCACCTGAATGTCGCCATCCTGCGTGCCGATCACGCCGGTATTGTTGTAGGTCAGGTTGATGCCCGAAATCGGCATGCCGATATTGTCGGTGATGGTCTCGATATCGCCCGGCGGGATGATCTTGCGGATCGCCTTTTGCACATCCGCGAACTGATTGGCGCTTTCCTCGACGCGGGTGCCGATCTGCGTCCGCACATGCATCAGGATCGAGCCGCCGTCGACGGCCGGGAAGAAGTTGCGGCCGAGAACCGGCACCAGCAGGAACGAGGCCGCGACGACGGCGAGGAAGCCCGTCACGAACAGCGGACGCCGGCCCAAGGCCATCGCCAGCACGCCATGATAGCCGGCGCGGAATTTTTCGAAAACGTTCTCGAAGCGGCGCTGAAACCGCACGAGCGGATTGCGCGAGGCTTTCGGTTGCTCGCCATCGGCGTGATGCACATGCGGTTGAAGCAGGTATTTCGCCATCGTCGGCACCAAGGTGCGCGACAACAGAAACGACCAGATCATCGCGAACATCACGGCCTCGGCCATCGGCACGAACAGGAATTTCGCGATGCCTTGCAGAAAGAACATCGGTACAAAGACGATGCAGATACACAGCAGCGACACGAAAGCCGGCGTCGCGATCTGGCTCGCGCCATCCATGATCGCGGTCTCGACGTCCTTGCCCTGCTCGAGGTGGTAGTTGATGTTCTCGATCGTCACGGTGGCGTCATCGACCAGAATGCCGACCGCGAGCGCCAACCCGCCCAGCGTCATGATGTTCAAGGTCTCGCCGATCGCCGACAGCATGATGATCGCGCCGAGCACCGCCAACGGAATCGATACCGCGATGATGACGGTGGACCGCCAGCTCCCCAGAAACAGCAGGATCATGACGCTGGTCAGCAGTGCCGCGATCACGCCCTCGACCGCGACACCGGAGATCGCGCCGCGCACGAATATGCTCTGGTCGCCGATGAAGTTGATCCGCAACGCATCGGGCAACGCCGATTTGACCTCCGTCACCTTGCGCTTGACGCCGTCGATGATATCCAGCGTCGAGACCGCGCCGGCCTTGAGCACCTGCATCAACACCGAGCGGTTGCCGTCGACATGCACGATGTTGGTTTGCGGCGGGTTGCCGTCACGGACGCTCGCCACGTCCTTGATATAGACCATCGCGCCGTTGACGGTCTTGATCGGCAGATTGCCGAGGTCCTCGATCTTCAAGGGCGAGTTGTTGAGCTGAATCGTATATTCGAACTCGCCGATCTTCTGCGTGCCGACCGGCGTGATCAGGTTCTGTGCCGCCAGCGCGTTGGCGACGTCGGTGCCGGACAGGCTGCGCGCCTGCAACGCGCTTGGGTCGAGATCGATCTGGACCTGACGCTGCTTGCCGCCGAACGGAAACGGGATCGCCGCGCCGGGCACGGTGACCAGCGGCGTTCGCAACTGGTTGATGCCGATGTCGGCGAGGTTCTGCTCGGTCAGGCCATCGCCGGACAGGGCCAGCTGGATGATCGGCACCGTCGAGGCCGAATAGTTCAGGATCAGCGGCGGCGTCGTGCCGGGCGGCATCTGCCGCAGCAATGTCTGCGAGACCGCCGTCACCTGCGCGTTGGCGGTGCGGATATCGACATTCGGCTGAAAGAAGATCTTGATGATGCCGAAGCCGGCATAGGAGTTGGCGCTGATATGCTCGATGTCGTTGACGGTCGTCGTCAGCGCCCGCTGGAACGGTGTCGCGATACGCCCGGCCATCTGGTCCGGTGGCAGGCCGGTATATTGCCAGATCACGCCGATCACGGGGATACGGATATCCGGGAAGATGTCGGTGGGGGTGCGCAGCGCGGCCAGCGGTCCGACGATCAGCAGCAGCAGCGCGAGCACGACAAACGTGTAGGGCCGGCTCAGGGCAATACGAACCAACGCAATCATCGCGGCGGCAATCCTTGCACGATGGGATCATCGGACCGTGCACAATCGCAGCCTGTCCGGCCGTTGATCTAGCCGAGGCGCGACAAAATAGCCAACGGTCTGCCGCCGTCCAGCGCCGTTTTAGCGGGTTTTAACAGCCGTCTCACGAGAGCTTGAATGCAGCGCGGCAAAAATCCGCCCCGCTTTGCCGGCGGGGCGGAGGAATCGTTGCGTCCGATGCCTTAGGCGGCGCGGACGGTGCTGAGGAAGCGTCCGACTTCCAGTTTCAGCTTGTTGCTGTCCTGCGACAGCAACTGCGCGGCGGACAGCACCTGCGACGAGGCCGAGCCGGTCTCGCTGGTCCCGCGCTGCACATCGACGATGTTGGAACTGACCTCCTGCGTGCCCTGCGCCGCTTGCTGCACGTTGCGCGCGATTTCCTGCGTCGCGGTGCCCTGCTCTTCCACGGCGGCGGCGATGGCGGCGGCGATTTCCGACATCTTGCCGATGGTGTTGCCGATCTCCTTGATGGCGGTCACCGAGAAGCCGGTCGCATTCTGAATGCCGGCGATCTGCTGGCTGATTTCGCCGGTGGCCTTCGCCGTCTGCTCCGCCAAGGCCTTCACCTCTGAGGCGACGACCGCGAAGCCACGCCCGGCATCGCCGGCCCGCGCCGCTTCGATCGTGGCGTTCAGCGCCAGCAAGTTGGTCTGACCCGCGATGATGGTGATGAGCTCGACGACATCACCGATCCGCGCCGCGGCTTCCGACAGTTCGCCGACCCGCGCATTGGTGGCGCGCGCCTGTTCGACGGCCTCGCTGGCGATCCGCGCCGACTCCTGAACCTGCCGGCCGATCTCATTGACGGTGGACGACATCTCCTCGGTCGCCGCGGCCACCGACTGCACGTTGGCGGAGGCTTCTTCGGACGCGGCCGCGACGACGATGGCGATTTTCTGCGAGCGTTCGGCGGTTGTCGTCAGCGACGTCGCCGACGCTTCGAGCTCCGTCGACGCCGACGACACCGTGTTGATGATCTCGCCGACGGCATTCTCGAAGTCATCGGCCAGCTTGATCATGTCGCGCTTGCGCTGCGCGGCGGTGAAGGTCTCAAGCTCTTTCTGCTCCGCTTCCATGCGGATCTTCTCAAGACCGTTTTCCTTGAACACCAACGCGGTCTTGGCGATATCGCCGACCTCGTCCTTGCGCTCGGTGCCTTTGATCTCCTGGTCGAAATTGCCGGCGGCGAGCGATTTCAGCAGCGCGACGATGGACTGGATCGGCTTGACGATGCCGTACTGGCCGATCATGAAGCCGAGAACGAGGCCAAGCAACACGCCGACCACGGAAATCAGCATCATGGTCTGTGAAGCAGACTGATACAGCTCACTCGATTCTTTCGCGAGCCGATCGGTCCGCTCATTGATGAGATTCGCGGAAACGCGGATCTTGGCGAGAAGCGCCTCGGCCAGTTGGCGGCTTTCGTGAGCCGCATCGCGCAGCCGCTCGGTTTCCTCGGTCATCTTGGAATCTTTGACAGCGGATGCAAGCTTGAACAGCTTATCCATGCTGGCGCGGTAAACGCCGAACTGCGCCTTGATCTCGGGCATCAAAGCTCGCGCGCGCTCATCCTTGGTCTGCGACACGCCAGCGTAGCGCTCCTCGTATTCCTTCAATTCCTTTTCGACGCTCCTGAGCACCGCGTCGCGGTTTTCGGGGCGCGGATCAAGCGCGAGTTCGAACTCGGCGCGGTTGAGCGAGACGACGTTTCGATTGAGGCGGGCGGCCATCAGCGATCGGTTCGAGGCACCCAGCATTTCGGTCGCCTGATCGTTCATCGCTTTCATCGAGCTGATCCCGAGGAAAGCAACGGTGCCGGCAATGCTCGCCATGAGAAGAATGACCGCGAGAAATTTTGTAATAATTTTGAAGCGAGCTAGGAATGACATGGATTCTGAACCTTAAATGTAGGTCGAATGGAAAGGTTACCTCCCGCTCAAAATCGCCATAATTAATTATAATGCGATTAACAAAGCCGATTATGTACTCACATTTTTTTAACCGCGCTGTAACAAGATACCGCTTTCGGCTTGAGCGGCGACAAACGCGACAGCTACGCCATTAAATTCACCGCATCGTTGAAGAACGACGGCCCGCCGAAATTACCCGACTTCAACGCCAGCAACATGTCGTGCCCACCGACGGCGCGCAGCACCGGCACGCCGGCGGCGATTTCCGGTCCGATCAGGAAACCTGGCAGCCGCAATCGATCCACCACGGCACCCGAGGTCTCGCCGCCGGCGACGACCAACCGCTTGACGCCGCGCGCCACCAGCCCTTCGGCGATGTCGGCCATCGCCTGCTCGATCGCGTGTCCCGCTTTGTCGCGGCCATGCTTGGCCTGCACGGCAAAGATCTGATCGGGCTTGGCGCTCGACGCGATCAACACCGGCCCGTTGGCGAGATGCTCCGCCGCCCAGTCGAGCGCGCGTTGCGTCTCAATCGTCCCCGTCACAAGCGCAGCGGCATCGAGCCGCAACACCGGCATCGTCTTCTCGGCATTGGAGATCTGCTGCAATGTCGCCTGCGAGCAACTGCCGGCGAGGCAGGCCGCCGCGCCGCCGATCGCGTTATCGAACGAGGTCGAGGCATGTCGTCCGGCGCGACCCGACGCGATGAGCGCGCGGGCCAGACCCAGTCCGAGGCCCGAAGCGCCGACGCTGACCCGATGGTCCAGCGCGACGGCGCCGATGGTTTCGAGGTCGGACGCGATGATCGCGTCGGCGATGGCGGCGACGACGCCTTTGCCGGCGAGTGTCGCAAGATGGCGGCGCAAAGCCTCCGCGCCGGCCGCGATCACTGACCGATCCGCGAGGCCGATCTTGCATTTGCTCTGCCGCGCCAGCACGCGGACCAGATTGGCGTCGTGCATCGGATTGAGCGGGTGATCCTTCAACGGACTCTCGTTCAATGGCAGCTGGCCGACGAACAGTTGCCCCATATAGACGGTGCGGCCGGTCTCCGGAAACGCCGGCGTCACCAGCACGATGGCGTCGCCGGACGCCGCCATGAGTGCCTCCATCACCGGGCCGATATTGCCGGCGTCGGTGGAATCGAAGGTCGAGCAGATTTTGAACAGCACGTGATCGGCGCCGCGCGCGCGCAGCCAGGTATCCGCCGCGCGTGATTTCGCAACGGCCTCGTCGGCCGCGATCGAGCGGCTCTTGAGCGAGACGACCACGGCATCGACCTCTGGCAAGATCAGATCGTCCGCCGGGATGCCGATCGTCTGTACCGTGCGCAGGCCGCAGCGTGTCAGCGTATTGGCGAGATCGGACGCGCCGGTGTAATCGTCGGCGATGCAGCCCAGCGCGAGCGTCATGAGGCATGGCCCGCGTAAGGCTTGAACCAGCCAAGTCCGGCGACGGTGTCGCCGGCCGGGCGATATTCGCAGCCGACGAAGCCGTCGTAACCGAGCCGATCCAGCTCGTCGAACAGAAACGGATAATTGACTTCCTCGCCCGACGGCTCGTTGCGCGACGGCACGCTGGCGATCTGGATATGGCCGATCTCCGGCATCATCGCGCGCAGCCGCGTCGTGACGTCGCCGTGGACGATCTGGCAATGATAAATGTCGAATTGCAATTTCAGGTTCGGCCGGTTCAGGTCTGCCACATACCGATGCGCCACGCCGAAGTCGTTGAGAAAGTAGCCCGGCACATCGCGCGGATTGATCGGCTCGATCACGACGTCGATTCCTTCCGGCGCCAATTGTTCTGCCGCCCACAGCACCGATTGGCGATAGGCCGCCTGCGCCGTGGGGCTTTGGCTGTCGGCGATTCCCGCCATCAGATGCAGCCGCTCCACGCCGGTTGCCTTGGCATAAGGCAGCGCCGTGGCGATGCTTCTTTTCAGATCGTCAAAGCGATCCGGCAGCGCCGCGAAACCCTTTTCGCCGGCCTCCCAGTTGCCCGGCGGCAGGTTGAACAGCGCCTGCGTCAGGCCATTGTCGTTCAACCGCGCGCCGACCTCCGCCGCTGGGTGATCGTAGGGAAACAAAAACTCGACGGCGGTGAAGCCGGCTGTCGCGGCGGCTTTGAAACGATCGAGAAACGGGTGCTCGGTGAACATCATCGATAGGTTGGCGGCGAAGCGTGGCATCGGTCAATCCTTCTTGCCAGGCAGGGTCGTGCCCGTCACTTGCGCGTACATCCGCGCCACCGACGCATCGTCGTCGCGGCCCATGCCAGAGGCTGATGTCATCAGGAACATCTGCAAGGCGGCGGCGGACACCGGCACCGGAAACTTGGCGGTGCGCGCCATGTCCTGAATGATGCCGAGGTCTTTCACGAAAATATCGACCGCGCTGCGCGGCGTATAGTCGCCGTCGAGCACGTGCGGGATTCGATTCTCGAACATCCAGGAATTGCCCGCCGACGCGGTGATGACCTCATAGACCTTGCGGATGTCGAGACCCTGCTTCGCCGCGAACGCAATCGCTTCCGAGGCGGCGGCGATATGCACGCCGGCGAGCAACTGGTTGATCATCTTGAACGCCGCGCCCTGGCCGGCCGCATCGCCGAGTTCATAAAGCTTGGCCGCCATCGCATCGAGCGCGGGTCGGGCCTTGGCGAAAGCCGCCGCGCCGCCCGACGCCAGAATGGTCAATTCGCCTTGCGCCGCGCGCTGCGCGCCGCCGGAGATCGGCGCATCGAGATAGTGCCGGCCGGTGGCCTCGAGCTGTGCGGCGAGACGCCGTGCGATATCCGGATCCATCGTCGCGGACGAGACGAAGACCGCCGCCGGCCTCAGCGTTTCGGCGACGCCGTCCTTGCCGAACAGAATGGCCTCGGTCTGCGCCGCGTTGACGACGACGCTGACGACGATATCGGCGTCCCTGGCCGCCTCGGCCGGCGTCGTCGCCCCCTGCCCGCCTTCGCTCGTGAAGCGCCGCACGGCGTCCGGCGAGACGTCGCAGCCGGTCACGATCAGCCCGGCGCGATGCAGCGACTGCGCCATCCCGAACCCCATCGAGCCGAGCCCGATCACGGCGACGCGCGTTTGCGAAGACACCATCAGCGTTTCCTCTTGGTTTGGTCGAGAGTTAACACGGCTTGGCCATGATGCCAAAGCATGGGACAAAGACCGATGACCGAAAGCAAACTGCGCGACGACATCTGCCGGCTCGGCCGCTCATTGTTCGAGCGCGGGCTGACGCCCGGCTCGTCCGGCAATATCAGCGTCCGCATGGAGGATGGCGGCTGGCTGGTGACGCCGACCAACGCCTCGCTGGGCGCGCTCGATCCGGCGCGGATCGCGCGGCTCGACGCAAGCCATCGTCTGATCTCGGGCGATCCGCCGACCAAGGAAATCCCGCTGCATGCGGCGCTCTATGAGACGCGCGCGGCGGCCCGCGCGGTGGTCCATCTGCATTCGACCCACGCGGTCGCGGTGTCGATGCTGCCGGGCATCGATCCGCGCGCGGTTCTGCCGCCGATGACACCGTATTATCTGATGAAATGCGGCGCGACAGCCTTGGTGCCGTATTTCCGGCCGGGCGATCCGGCGGTCGCCGATGCGATCAAGGGCCTGGCCGGAAAATACGCATCGGTGCTGCTGGCCAATCACGGACCGGTCGTCGCCGGCGATACATTGGAAGCCGCGGTTTTCGCGATGGAAGAGCTGGAAGAAACCGCCAAGCTGTTTCTGTTGCTGCGCGGCCTCAACCCGCGGTTTCTGTCACCGG
>JAQGJY010000009.1 GCA_028290325.1 Tardiphaga sp. | reverse complement strand
GACGTTTGAGCTCCGGCACATGCTTTAGAATTTGCTTAACAAGCGTGCCGAGCTTCGTGTCGCCCGGCAGATCGCCGCCATAGCTGGTGAGATCGACGCCGGTTAGCACGATCTCGGCATGGCCGCGTTCGGTGAGCGCGCGGACCTGATCGATCACGCCGCCCATCGGCGCCGAGCGCGAATTGCCGCGCCCGAACGGGATGACGCAGAAGGTGCAGCGATGATCGCAACCATTTTGAATCTGCACAAAGACGCGCGGCAGGCCGGATTGGAAGCCATCGATCAGATGCGGGGCCATTTCCGTGACCTGCATGATGTCGGCGACGGCGACCTTTTGCTCCCGCGCGATGCCGAAATCCGCGAACGCCGCGCGCGCCTCGCGCCACGCCTCGCCGCGCATCTTGTCGTCATTGCCGATGACCCGATCGACCTCGGCCATGGTCGCGAACATGTCAGGATCGATCTGCGCCGCGCAGCCGGTGACGACGATGCGCGCGCCCGGCCGCTCGCGCCTGAGACGCCGGATCGTCTGTCGGGCCTGCGCCACGGCCTCGTTGGTCACGGCGCAGGAGTTGATGACGATGGCATCGGTGAGGCCGGCGTCGTCAGCCTCGCGGCGGACCACTTCGGATTCGAACGCGTTGAGCCGGCAGCCGAAGGTGACGACGTCGATGGTCATGCGCTCAGTCCGTCATTGCCGGCGAGCGACGCATTGGCAAAGCCAATCCGCGGAGCGCGAGCAATCCAGTCTGTGTTCCGCAGCAAGCACGACGGGATTGCTTCGTCGCATCGATTTGCCGGAGGCGCGAAACCGATGCTTCCCGCGATGACGAATTGACCATCACGCCACGCTTGCGAACAATGCCGGATCGAAGCGCCCGTCATAGTCGAAGGTCGCGGCGCCGGTCATCAAGACGTGCTGGTCGCTCTCGCGCCACTCGATCATCAGGCTGCCGCCGGGCAGCGTCACCTGCACCTTGCGCGCGGTACGTCGCAGCCGGATCGCCGCGACGACGGTGGCGCAGGCGGCCGAACCACAGGCCAGCGTCAGGCCAACGCCGCGCTCCCAGGTGCGGATCGTGACATGCTCGCGGTCCACGATCCGCGCCAGCGTGATGTTGGCGCGCTGCGGAAAGATCGGATGGTTTTCCAGCAACGGCCCGAAACGGCCGAGGTCATGCGCCTGCACGTCATCCACCCAGAAGATCGCGTGCGGATTGCCCATGCTGACGGCCGACGGCGTGTGCAGGACGGGCGCATCGATCGGCCCGATCTGCAATTCGATCGCGCGGGTGTCGCGGAATTCCTCGGCCAGCGGAATCTCGCGCCAACCCAGTTTCGGCGCGCCCATGTCGACGGTGAAGGTGCCGTCCGCATTGCGCCAGGTGTTGAGCAATCCAGCCTTGGTCTCAAAGCTCAGCGCATCCTTGCCGCTGGCGGCGAACTCCTGCCGCGCGACGCAGCGCATGCCATTGCCGCAGGCGGCGGCTTCGGAGCCGTCGTTGTTATAGATGCGGATGAAGGCCTCGGTGCCGGCGAGGCGCGCGGGATGCAGCACCATCAACTGGTCGTAGGGAATGCCGGCGGCGATGGCGCGCGCATCGTCCGGAGTCACGGTCACGCCGTCGCGGGCGTCGAGCACCACGATCTGGTTGCCGATGCCGTTCATCTTGGCGAAGGGATGGTTGGCGAGCGCGCTCATGAGGCGTTGAGTCCGGTTGCGTTCCCGCCATATATGGCGGTTAAGCTCTCATGGCCAGCCGGGCGCGCCGCTTGCCGCGCAACTGGGCCGGATGGGACGAAATCCGGCGGCGCGTGTTATCGTGGAACCGTGCCGTGCCGGATTGCCTTTGGAGACCGCCCGAATGACCTCCCGTTTGCTTCGCCTTGCTTCCGCCGCGCTGATTCCAGCTGCGATGCTGTCCGTCGCGCCCGGTTTCGCGCAGGCCCCGCCGACCCCGGCCACACCGCCAGCCGCGACCGCGCCGACGCCGACCACGACTCCCGTTCCGACGCCTGCGACGCCCGCGCCCGCACCTGCGACGCCCGCACCTTCCACGCCCGCGCCGGCGGCGGAAGCGCCACCAACCGTTCCGCCCGCCGCGCAAGTGCAGACCGCCGATCCGTTCGGCGAGCAGACCACGCTGACCGCCAAGGCCGTCGTCATCGCCAAGGGCACCGCGCAATGGGATTCGGCGTTCGAGACGCTGATGGACTCGTTCAAGTCATTGAATGCCGTGCTGGAAAAACAGAACATCAAGCCGTCGGGCAACGCGATGATCGTCTACACCTCGACCGACGATTCAGGCTTCACCTTTCAAGCCCAATACCCCGTCGATCAGGAGCCGAAGAACCTGCCCAAGGACATGAGCATCGGCAAATCGCCGGAAGGCAAGGCGCTGAAGTTCGTCCATCGCGGCTCTTACGACAACATGGACAACACCTATGAGGCGATCACCAATCACCTCGACGACAAGAAGCTGGAAGCCAAGGACACCTTCATCGAAGAATACATCACCGATCCGCTGAAGACGGCGGAAGACAAGCTCGTCATCAATGTTTTCGTCCCGTTGAAGTAAGTGAGAACCATGACGATGTTGCGCTTGTCGCTTGCCACGATCCTGTTGTCCTCCGCGCTGGTCGCGCCGGTCGCGGCCGATGATTTTCCGCCAATGATTTCGGTGACCGGCGAGGCGCAGGTCACGGCGGCGCCCGATCTGGCGATCATCGATGGCGGCGTCACGACCGAAGCCCGCACCGCGCGCGAGGCCTCCGAGTCCAACAACACCGCGATGGGCAAAGTGCTATTGGCGCTGAAGGGCGCGGGTATCGCGGAAAAGGACGCACAGACGCAACATTTGTCGTTGCAGCCGCAATATGCCGCCAACCCGAAAGGACCGACGGTCATCACCGGCTATCGCGCCAGCAATCGCGTCGCGATCAAATTGCGCGACATGACGCTGGTGGCGCAAACCCTCGACATCCTGGTCGGCGCCGGCGCGAACGAGGTCGGTGGCATCAATTTCACCATCGCGCAGCCGTCGAAGCTGCTCGACGACGCCCGCACCGAGGCGATCGCCGATGCCCGTCGCAAGGCGGAGATTTACGCGAAGGCGGCCGGCGTGACGTTGGGCGTCCCGGTCGCCATCACCGAGGCTGGCAGTGGCGGTCCGATGCCGCTGATGCGCGGCAAGATGATGGCGCAGAGTTTCGATATGCGCGCGGCGCCCGCCCCGGTCTCGATCGGGGAGGAAACGCTGCGCATGTCCGTCGCGGTGTCCTGGACGATTAAGCCGATGGTCGCGCCGGAACCGGCGCCGCCGGTGCCGCCCAATCCGATTCCGGTCCCGCCAGCGCCCGTGCCGCAGTAAGGCGGCGGGCGCTAGATCTCCACCACCTGGCCGGGCGTCGGCGCGATGAAGCGGTCGCGCGCGATGCCGGCCGTATCGAGGGCTGTGACCAGATCGCGGCGCGGCGCGTCAATCGCCTCGTCGGTCAGTTGAAAGGTGCCGTTGTGATGCCCCAGCGCCTGCTGCGCGCCGCAATCGGCCAGCGCCTTCACCGCGTCGTCCGGGTTCATGTGCTGGTCCTTCATGAACCAGCGCGGCTCGTAAGCGCCGATCGGCAACAACGCCAGCCTTAACGGGCCGTGCTCGTCGC